>JBEDAU010000001.1:0-2954 GCA_041177605.1 Cyanobacteriota bacterium
GATCCAGATCGGCGCGCAGCTTCTGCAGGGCCCCGTTCGATTCGGCCAGCAGGTCGGCGTCGGGCTCCAGCTCGTAGAGCTCCACGGTGGCCTCGGCGTCGGCCACGGCGGCGCGCCAGCCTGCCAGCTGCTCCAGCTGGCCCTTCACCTCATCGAGCTGGCGCATCTTGGCCCGGGCAGCCTGCTGGTCGTCCCAGAAGTCGGGCTGGGAGGCCAGTTGCTCCAGATCCTGCTGCCGGGCTTTCAGGGCAGCTTCGTCAAAGACAGTCCTGGGCTTGGCCCAGGCGGTCGGTGAGCTCGGAGAGGTCGCGCTTGAAGTCGGTGAGGTCGAGCGGCACGGCGGCGGGCGCGCTGGCGGCGCCGCTGCTGGTGGTGGTGGCGGTCACGGGGGCCGGGGCAGATGGGGCTGGTCTGGTCAGACCGTTCTGGTATGTGCTGTGCTGCACTGGAGTGCGGCACTGCACAACGTGGCGCCAACTGTGGCGCTTTGCTGGAGTCTGCCTTGCCCCTTGCCGGCCTCTCGCCTCCGGGCGGCGCAGCGGCGCACGACTTCTAGGATCCGCCCACCTGCGCGGGGGCTCCGATGGCGGCAACGGTCGAGATTTTCACCTGGCGGGCCTGTCCGTTCTGCATCCGCGCCAAGGCGCTGCTCGATCGCAAAGGTGTGGCCTACACGGAATACGCCATCGATGGCGACGAGGCCGCCCGGGCGGCCATGGCGGCCAAGAGCGGCGGCCGCCGCAGCGTGCCCCAGGCCTTCATCAACGGTCAGCACGTGGGCGGCTGCGACGACTTGCATGCCCTGGAGCGCAGTGGCCAGCTCGATGTTCTGCTGGCGGGCTGAGCGGTGGGCCCCCAACTGTTCGTGATCGATCCGATCGCACGGCTCAACCCCACCAAGGATTCCAGTGTGGCCCTGATGCAGGCGGCCGGGCGGGCTGGCCTGCCCGTGTGGATCTGTACGCCGGCGGATCTCTCCGGCGCCGAGCGGCCCGGCCCCGTGGCGGGGCGTGGCCACGGGGCCTGGGCGCTGGCCACGCCGGTGACCTGCGAGCCCTGGTATGGCCTCGGTGAACCCCAGCGGTTGCCGCTCGACTCCTTCGCCCACGTGTGGATGCGCAAGGACCCACCGGTGGACGAGGCCTACCTCTATGCCACCCACCTGCTGGAGCTCGCCGAGCGCCACGGCGTGCAGGTGATCAACCGGCCCGCCGCGCTGCGGGCCTGGAACGAGAAGCTCAGTGCCCTGCGCTGGAGCCACCTGATGGCCCCCACCCTGGTGGCCAGCCGGGTGGCGGAGCTCGCCGCCTTCACCGCGGAGCACGGTGAGGTGGTGCTCAAGCCCCTGGGCGGGCGGGCCGGCCAGGGGGTGGTGTTCGCCGCCGCCGCCACCCCCGGGTTGCGGGCCCTGCTGGAGCTGGTCACCGGCATGGAGAGCCTGCCGGTGATGGTGCAGGCCTTCCTGCCGGGGGTGGCGGCCGGCGACAAGCGCATCCTGCTGGTGAACGGCGAGCCCCTCGGGGCCGTGAACCGGGTGCCCAGCGGCGGTGCAGGCGGGGAGTTTCGGAGCAACCTGGCGGTGGGGGGCCAACCCCAGGCCACCGATCTGAGCGCGGCCGAGCTGGCCATCTGCGCCGAGCTGGCCCCGGCCCTGAGGGCGGAGGGCCTCTTTTTCGTGGGCATCGACGTGATCGACGGCCGCCTCAGCGAGATCAACGTCACCAGCCCCACCGGCATCCGCGAGGTGGAGCGGCTGGGCGGCATCCCGCTGGCCGATCAGGTGATCGCCAGGCTGCCCTGATCGGCTGCGGCCGGCAGGTTGAGCTGCTGTTGCAGCACCCCCAGCTTGAGCTGCACTTCGGCCAGCTCCCGCTCCACGGCCGAATGGCGCACCAGGCCAGCCCCGGCTGTGAGCACCAGCTGGTGGCCGTGCAGGGTGCCGCTGCGGATCGCCACCCGCAGCTCCAGATCGCCGGCGGCATCGATCCAGCCGACCGGGGCGGCGTAGTGGCCGCGCTCGAAGGGTTCCAGGCTGCGCAACCAGCCCATCGCCTCGCGGCGGGGCAGGCCGGCCACGGCCGGGGTGGGATGCAGGGCCGCCGCGATCGCCAGGGGCTCGTGGCCCCCCAGGGCGGCCGTGATCGGGGTGTGCAGGTGCACCAGCTGCCCATGGCGGGCCAGGCGGGGGTGGCGAGGCCGGCGGGGAACCAGACCGGCGCGCTTCAGGCCGGCCAGGATGGTGTCGACCACCAGTTCGTGCTCGAGCCGATCCTTGGTGGAACCCAGCAGGGCGTCCCCTTCGCCGCAGACAGCCGTGCCGGCGAGGGCATCGCTGCGCAGCTGGCCCTGGCGCACGCTCAGCAGGCGCTCGGGAGAGGCCCCCAGCAGCGCCGCACCCGGTTGCCGCTGCCAGAGGAAGCGGCAGCTGCCGGCCTGCGACTGGCGCAGCGGGGCGAGCAGGGCGAGGGGATCGACGCGATCACTCAGCTCCAGTTGCTGGCGCACGGCCAGCACCAGCTTGTCGAGCTGGCCCTCCTCCACCAGCGCCAGGGCCCGATGGGCGGCCTGGCGGTAAGGCTCCTGCCAGGCTGAGCGGCGCAGCACCTCCACCGGCCCCAGCCGCGGTGGCTCGACGGGCCGGGCCTGCAGGGTCAGGGCCTGCTCCCACAGCTCCTCGGCCAGGCTGCGGGCGGTCACGGCGCCGCCCAGGTTGCCCTGCAGCCGCAGCCAGCAGTGGCGGCCCTGGCGGCTCAGCTGCCAGCGCGGCAGCACGGCCTGCACACCGGGTACCCCCTCGCCTTCCCGCAGGGGACTGACGAAGAACCCGAAGGCCAGCAGCACCCGCGGCCGCGCCAGGGGTGGGGCCGCCTCCGGGGCGCAGGCGAGCCGGCTGAGGCTGAGGCCGGCGAAGCGCTGGGCCAGCTCGAAGCGGCGCGGCCCGCTCAGCTCCAGGC
>JBEDAU010000002.1:0-3069 GCA_041177605.1 Cyanobacteriota bacterium
CCACCCCCGCCGGCCGCACCCCGAGCCGCTTTGCGTTGGCACGGATCAGGGCCGCCGAGCCGCCGCGGGCCTCCAGGGCCCAGAGCGCCAGGCAAGGCCGCAGCCGCAGGGCCTCCAGGCCCACCGAGCCCACCCCGGCACCGATGTCCCAGAGCACGCCGCGCTCGGGCAGCTGCAGATCCGCCAGCAGCTGGATCCGCACCTCCCGCTTGGTCATCAGGCCAGGCCGGTCGGGGTGCTGCAGGAAGAGGCCGTCGTCGAGGCCGAACAGGGGCAGGGCTGCCGGATCGGCCGGCGCGGCAGCCGGCTCGGCGATCAGCAGCACCAGGTGCAGGGGGTCGAGATCCGCCGGCAGCGGATCAGACGGCAGCAGCCGCAGCACCCGCTCGTGCGGATGGCCCAGGCGCTCGCACAGCCAGAGGGCGTAGGCCGCCTCGAGCCCCGAGGCCCGCAGCAGCGCACGCACCTCGGCGGCGCCACCGCGGCCGGGATCGGTGAGCACCGCCAGGGCCCGGGGGCGCCTCTGCAGTTCTGCCGCCAGGGGATCGGGGTCCCGGCCGTGCAGGCTGATCCAGCTGGCGTCCTGCCAGGGGCGACCGATGCGGGCAAAGGCCAGCTGCAGGGAGCTGGGGGCGGGGTGGAAGCGCAGCGTTTCGGGCCCGAAGGCCTGCAGCAACAGCCGGCCGATGCCGAACCAGAGCGGGTCGCCGCTGGCCAGCACCACGGCGCGACGGCCGGCACCGATCGCCTGCTGAAGCCGGTCGAGCAGCAGATCCGGCCGGTCGGTGGCGACGTGCTCGACCTGTGGGTAGGAGCGCTCGAGCTGGGGTAACAGCCGCTGGGGGGCTGCCAGCAGCTGGGCCATGGCCAGCAGCTGGCGCTGGGCCGGGGGAAGCCCCGCCAGGCCGGCCGCATCGCAGCCCACGACGACGATCCTGGCCTCGCTGCGGTTCAGCGCTCTGCCGCCACTGGCGCCATGATGCTCAGCCGCACCCCCGTCTGCCCGCCGGAGCCGCCGCGATGAGCGATCGCCGCCAGCGCATCCATGACCTGGTGGTCGCCCTGATCCAGCGCCAGGAGGGGCTGGAACTGCTGGATGGCGACAGCCACCAGGGCCTGGGCGGCGGTCAGGACCCGGCCAACTGGCTGGAACGCAACCGCCGCCTGGTGCACCGCTATCAGGCCCTGGTGCGCACCGCCATCACCCTCGATGCCCTGATCGATCAGGAGGTGGCCGGCCAGCTCTGAGCCCGCGCCAGCTCTGACAAGCTGGGCCCACCCTTGGCTGCCCCATGGCGCGCTCCAGCCTCTCCGCCCTGAAAGCGCTGCTGCGCCGATCCCTGCCCGGCCGCTCCCCCAGCCCCTGGCAGCCGCCCGAGGCCAGCTGGTCGCGCCCCTTCGGCCTGGGCTGGGAGCAGCCCTACACGGTGCGCTACGCCAGCAACCTCGACGACGGCCCCAACCACGGCATGCCCCTGGGGGGCTTCGGCGCGGGCTGCATCGGCCGCGGCCCCGACGGCAGCTTCAACCTCTGGCACCTCGACGGCGGTGAGCACTGGTTCGGCACCCTGCCCGACTGCCAGTTCGCCCTGTTCGAGAACAACGGCAGCAGCAGCCGCGCCCATGCCCTGGCGGTGAAGCCCACGGCCGATGCCTCTCGGCCGGAGGGCGGCGAACCGCTGCCGGCCTGGAGCTGGTATCCCGCCAGCAGCACGGACAGCAACGGCCATCTGCGCCCCACCGGCACCTACGCCGCCCGGTACCCCCTCAGCTGGACCCGCTACGAGGGCGTGTTCGACGCCGAGGTGCGCTGCGAGGCCTTCAGTCCGATCCTGCCGGGCGACTACCGGCGCAGCAGCTATCCGGTGGCGGTGTTCGTGTGGACGCTGCGCAACCCCACCTCGGCCCCCCTGGATCTGTCGCTGCTGCTGAGCTGGCGCAACACCACGGGTTGGTTCACCAACACCGACCCCTCGGCCGAGGTGCACTTCCGCGACGACGGCAGCCCGGAGCACAACTACGTGCCCGCCATCGGTGCCAGCCGCGGCCAGCGCAACCGCTGGGTGGAGCAGGCGGGCCTCAAGGGGGTGCTGCTGGAGGGGGAGCGCAGCCAGCCGATCGGCGAGGGCCAGGGGCAGTGGTGCATCGCCGCGCCCGATGAGGCGACACTGCAGCAGACGGGCGTGAGCCACCTCAGCATCCAGCGCTGCAGCCGCTGGAATCCCGCCGGCGATGGCAGCGAGCTGTGGGGACCATTTGCCCGCCATGGCTCGATCCCCGACAGCAATAACGACCGCGCCAGCGGCGACCAGGACCCGGCCAGCGCCGCCCTGGCCGTGAAGCTGCGGCTCGAACCGGGGGCCAGCCTCGAGATTCCGCTGGTGATCAGCTGGGACCTGCCGGTCACAGCCTTCGCGACCGGCACGCAGAGCCTGCGCCGCCACACCGACTTTTTCGGCGCCAGCGGCACCGCCGCCGCGGCCATCGCCGCCGAGGCCCTGGCAGGCTGGCGCGACTGGCGGGCCCAGATCGAGGCCTGGCAGCGGCCGGTGCTGGAGCGCAGCGACCTGCCGGAGCCGCTGCGGATGGCCCTGTTCAACGAGCTCTACGACCTGGCCTCCGGCGGCACCCTCTGGACCGCCGCCACGCCGCTGGATCCGGTGGGCCGTTTCGGCGTGCTGGAGTGCCTCGACTACGCCTGGTACGAGAGTCTGGATGTGCGGCTCTACGGCTCGTTTGCCCTGCTGCAGCTGTGGCCCGAGCTCGACAAGAGCGTGCTGCGCAGCTTCGCCCGCGCCATCCCCGCCGCCGATCCCACGCCCCGGCCGATCGGCTGGTATTTCACCCAGGGCAAGGGCCGCGTCGAGGCCGCCCGCAAGCTGGCCGGCGCCACCCCCCACGACCTGGGCGCCCCCAACGAGCGCCCCTGGGACGCCAGCAACTACACGGCCTACCAGGACTGCAACCTCTGGAAGGACCTGGCCAGCGACTTCGTGCTGCAGGTGTGGCGCACCTTCAAGCTGGCCCCCAGCGGCGCAGACCTGCGCTTCCTGGCCGACTGCTGGCCGG
>JBEDAU010000003.1:0-10201 GCA_041177605.1 Cyanobacteriota bacterium
GTGACTGCGGGTGAATCGCTTGGATATCTGCCGCCCTGCGAGTTTAATGTTACTAATGATGTGACTGCTGGGACTCTGATTGGGTTCCGGATGCAAGCACTCTTGGATCGGATTGCCGCGATTGCTGGGGATTCTTCTTTGAGTGTATATGTTCCTGTTGAGCTGTTAAGGCCCCGTTCAATCGTGGTCGACAGGCGTGATCAGGTGATTCTGCTTGCCGCTATTCTCGATGCATTGCGGCTGATTGATCAGTCTCTCTTCCTCGCCAAGGAGCTTCCGCCTGCAGCCATGGCTCTTGATGACCTGGTGTTGCGATCAATTGCACTGCTGTTGGTTCCTCACTGCGATGCATCTAGTTCGACGCATTTATCCAGTGTTGATCTTCGGCAAGCCGTAGACTTGGCAATGGCATGGATGCGTGCCAACCTGGAGCGACCTATCAGTCTCACCGAAGTTGAGTTGAAGGTGGGCTATTCGCGTCGATCCCTTCAGCTCGGCTTTAAGCAGCGGGTGGGCTGTGGGCCAATGCAATGGCTGCGCCGCCAGCGCTTAGAGGCTGGACACGCCTTAATTGCGTCCATTGCGTCAGGTCGACATGAGCTGTTGTCGATCAAGCAAGTGGCTCGTCGCTGCGGTTATTGCAGCTTGTCATCATTCAGCCGTGATTTCAGTTCGGTCTATGGAGTTCCCCCTTCGCGGATGCTCTCAGGGCGTCGCTGAGCCGGGCTTTCACCCATCAGTCCAAGAGTTATGGCTGGTGACACGCCGGCCTCGGGGCACGGACAATGGGACGGCACACACCAGCGCCATGACCTCAGCCGACGACCTGACGCAGCCTGCCGCCGCTGGGCAGGACCCGGTGAAGCCCCACGACTTCGAGGTGCAGAAGGAGCTGCACCGCCAGATCCGCAACGACCCCGACTACGACGACTGGGAGTACGGCACCGAGCCCCTGCCCCACGAGGCCTGGCAGAAACGCACGGAGGCGGCTTCAGAGGGTTGAACCAGGCGGCTTTGAACCCGGCGGCTGGCCTGGCCCCAGCCGGCCCACCGCCAGCAGGCCCACCAGGCAGAGCCCAGCCACCGTGCTCCAGAGGATGGCGCCGTGGCCATGGCCTTCGAGGGCCTGACCGGCCAGCAGCGGGGCCCCGAAGGCGCTGATCGCGAAGCACTGGGAGAACAGGGCCATGGCCAGGCCCTGGTGCTCGCGTGGCGTCAGTTCGATCACGGCCTCGGTGGCGATCGGCAGGAAGGCCGCCTGGCCCAGGGCCAGGGGCAGCTGGGCCAGCAGCACCAGCCAGACCCCCTGGCTCAGCAGGGCCGACCCGGCCAGCAGGCCAGTGCCCAGGGCGGAGGCCGCCAGGCTCAGCCCCAGGCCTACCCCCACCGGCCGGCGGGCCAGGGCCTGGCCGACCGGCCACTGGATCAGCACCATCAGCCCCAGCTGCAGGCCGATCAGCAGCGCCCCCAGGTTCTCGGAGAGGCCCTCACGCTGCAGGCCGCCGCGCACCAGATCGAGCGGCAGGGCGCTCTGCATCAGGGCCGGCAGGGCTGCGGCCAACAGGGTGATCCCCAGCAGGGGGAGCAGGGGAGGCAGCCAGCGTCGCCAGGGAGCGGCCGCCCGGCCGTCGGGCCGCCGCGGCGCGTCCGGCAGCGGTCGCAGCCACAGCAGCAGGGCCATGGCCCCCAGGCAGGCCATGTCGACCACATAGATCCCCCGCAGCCAGGCGCCGCCGGCCAGCAGAGCCCCGATCAGGGCGCCGGTGGCGATGCCGGCCGCGTCGGCACTGCGCACCAACGCATAGCCCCGGGCCGAGGGGATCGGCCGGGGTCCTGCCGCGCAGCTGAGCGGCACCGCCAGCTCGATTGCCGGCCAGTAGAGCCCCATGGCGGTGCCCAGCAGCAGCTGGCCCTGCAGGTAGCCGGCGAAGCCGCTTGCCCCCAGCAGCCGACCGTCGCCGGCCAGGGCGGCCAGGATCGCCAGCAGCACCGGCAGCGAGCAGTTCAGGCCCCGATCCAGCAGCAGGCCGCTGATCAGCCGGCCGGCGGTGCCCGCCAGGGCGGCCAGGGCCACCCCCTGGGTCACGCTGCCGGCCGAGAAACTGGCCTGGTGGAACACCAGCGGCGTGAGATACAGCACGCCGCCGGCCCCCAGCGACGCCACCAGCCGGATCACGGCCAGTTCCCGCAGTGGCGCGGGAAACTGGGTGAGCCAGGTGGCCTGCCTGGCCCCGGGCTGTGACTGTGTCAAATCGTTTTCGCCTGTTCGCCGTTGCGCTGGCCAGTCTGCTGCTGGCCCTGCCGCCGGCCCGGGCGGTGGAGCAGCTGGAACTCGAACTCGACGGCCTGCGCCTGCCGATTGACCTGCAGCTGCTCCAGCAGTGGAGCCGCACCCCCAGGCGGGCCGGCGGCGACCTGGCCCTGTGGCTGAATCTGCTCAGTGCCGCCGACCGCCGTTCCCTGGCCCGGCTGCTGCGGGTGCCCCTGCTCAAGGAGCGCAGCTTCGGCCTGCAGCTGCTCAACAGCTGGACCGGGGAGCGCCTGCTGGAGGAGCTCGGGGGCCTGCTGATCACCCCCGCCGGCTTCAGCACCGCCGCCCAGCTCGACCGCTGCCTGCGCCAGCTGCTGGCCCGCCGGGGCGAGGTGACGGCGCTGGAACTGCTGCAGGCGCTGCCGGGACGCAGCGTGGTGCTGCGGCTTGATGGCCTGCTCCACCTGGCTGAGCACTGGCGCCAGCAGCTCGCCCACCACCGCGACGCCATCGCCCGGCTGCCCCGTCTGGACCTGCCGCGGCGCGACTCCCGGGCCCTGGTGCTGGCCGGCTCGGCGGGGCGCCAACCCCAGCGCCTGGAACTGACCGTGGCCCACCGGGCCGCGCCCCTGCCCCTGGAGCTCTGGCCCAGCCGCGAGGCCCGGGCCACCCCCTGGTTGCTGCTGATGCCCGGCCTGGGGGGCAACAGCGACGAGCTGGGCTGGCTGGCGGCCGCCCTCTCCGCCCAGGGCTGGCCGGTGCTGGTGGTGGAGCATCCCGGCAGCAATGGCCAGGCGGTGCGCGCCACCCTGCAGGGGGAGGCGCCGCCGCCCGGCGCCGAGAGCCTGCCCGACCGGTTGGCCGACCTGCAGGCGGTGCTGGCGGCCCAGCGGGATGGGCAGCTGCCACCCCTGGGTCCGCCGCCGGCGGGGGAGCGCGGCGTGGTGTTCGTGGGCCACTCCCTGGGGGGCTTGGCGGCGCTGATGGCCGCCGGCCTGGTGCCCGAACAGGGGCTCGCTCAGCGTTGCCGCCAGGGCCGCCCCGGATTGCCGCTCACCAACCTCTCCCGCCTGCTCCAGTGCCAGCTGCCCCAGGTCACAGGAGAGTCGAGCGGCGGAGTCGCCCCCCCGGATCCCGCCCTCGCCGGCTCCACCCGGCTGCTGGGCGTGGTGGCCTTCAATGGCTTCGGCAGCCTGCTCTGGCCCGCTGTGGGGCTGGCCCCCCTCGACCTGCCGGTGCTGCTGGTGGGCGGCAGTCTCGACCTGGTGACCCCGCCGATCGAGGAGCAGCTCAGCCTGTTTGTGCGGGCCCGCCATCCCCGCAGCCGGCTGGTGCTGGTGGAGGGGGGCAGCCATTTTTCGCCGGTGCGCCTCAGCGGCGGCGGCGAGGCCCTGTTCCAGCTCGGCGAGGAGCTGGTGGGCGTGGAGCCGCATCGGGTTCAGGAGCTGCTGCTCAGCCTCACGGCCGAATTCCTGCAGGGCTGGGACCACCCGCTGCTGCTGCCGCCCCAGCGCCGGGTGCAGAGCGGCGTGGTGGCCTACGTGCTCGATCCGGCCCAGGCCCGCCGTTGGCGGGGCGGGATCAGAACCGCACCCGCGGATCCAGCAGCGCCACCAGCAGATCCACCACCACGGTGACCAGTACCACCAGGGCGGCCACCACCACCACGATCCCCTGCACCAGCGGGTAGTCGCGCTGGGCGATCGCCTCCTGCAGCCGGGCGGCGATGCCCGGCCACGAGTAGGTGACCTCGATCAGCAGGGCGCCGCCGATCAGTGAGGCCACGGTGATGCCGGTGATCGTGAGCACCGGCAGCAGGGCATTGGGCAGGGCGTGGCGCAGCACCACCCGCGCCTCACTGAGGCCGCGGCTGCGGGCCGCCTCCACGTAGTCGGAGTCGAGTACCCGCCGCAGGTTGAGCCGCAGGGCATTGGCGAAAATGCCACTCAGCAGCAGGGCCAGGGTGCCGGCCGGCAGCACCAGGTGGCGCAGGGTACCCGCCAGCAGCTGCCAGTCGCCGCTGCCCAGCCCCTGCTGCAGGCCCGCCCAGAGGTAGAAGCCGCCGCTGGCGGGCGGCAGCACCGTGGGGGGGAGGCGCCCACCCACCGGCAGCCAGCCCAGCCACACCGCAAACACCAGCTGCACCACCATCGCCGCCCAGAACGGTGGCAGGGCATAGGTGCCGATGCCGTAGAGCCGGCCGGCCAGATCGAGCCGGCCCTCGGGGCGGGCGATGCCGCTCAGTCCCACCGCCAGGCCCACCAGGGCGGCCACCAACAGGGCCACCACCCCCAGCTCCAGGCTGGCCGGCAGGCTGGCGCCGATGATCGACCGCACCGGTTCCTGGTTGGTGAGCGACGCCCCCAGCTCACCCCGCAGCAGCTGGGCCAGGAACTGGCCGTATTGCTCCAGCAGGGGCCGGTCGAGGCCCAGCTGGCTGCGCAGAGCTGCCCGGGCCGCCTCCGGAGCGCGGGTGCCGAGCAGGGCGTCGATCGGATCGCCCGGCGCCACCCGCAGCAGCAGGAACACCAGGCTGGCGATCAGCCACAGCATCACCGGCGCCAGGGCCAGGCGGGCCCCCAGATAGCGCAGCAGGGCACGGCGGCGACTCATCGGGCGGCCCTCGTCAGCTCCTGGAGCAGCAGCCGGCCGGAGCCGTCGAAGCGGGGGGCGGCCAGCGGCGGCCGGGCCCAGGCCCGCGGCGCCACCAGCCACACCGGCAGGTAGGGCACGGCGGCAGCGACGCGATGCTGGATCTGCCGCAGCAGCTGCTGGCGGGCAGGGCCGCTGAGCTGGGCGCTGCGGCCCAGCTCAGCCTGCAGGCCCGCTGCCGCCCAGAAGCTGCCGCTGGCGGCGCTGGCCCCCTTGAGGCAGCGGCTGCCGCGCTCCTGCTCGCAGCCCAGCAGCGGCACCAGGTAGTTGTCGGCGTCGGGGAAGTCGCCCATCCACTCCAGCAGGATCAGCGGGAAGCTGCCATCGCCCAGCTGGCGGTAGGCGGTGGTGGCCTCCATCCCGCTCACCTCCAGCTGCACGCAGTCGCCCAGGTCCTGGCGCAGCTGGGCCTGCCAGGTGAGGGCAAACAGGCGATCGGCGGGGATGTTGGAGCGGAAGGTGAGCGGCAGGCTCAGCACCCGGCCGTTGCAGTAGCCCGCCTGGCGGTAGAGCTGGCGGGCCCGCTGGGGGTCGTAGGCCGGCCAGGCCGTTGGTTCGGCCCCCGGCAGGCTCGGGGGCACCAGATCGCGCAGGGGCGGGCGCTGGCCCAGGGTCACCCGCTGGCTGATGGTGCGCCGATCCAGGCTGTGGGCCAGCGCCTGGCGCAGCACGGACCGGTTGAACGGCGGCTGGTCGGTGAGCAGGGTGAGGTAGCCGATCTCCAGGGCCGGGCCGCTGCCCTCCCGCAGTGCCCCCTGCCGTGCCTGCTGGCTGAGGGCGGCCTGCTGGTCGATCTCCAGGCTGGTGGAGAGCAGCACATCCACCTCGCCGCTGCTGAGGGCGCCGAACAGGGCGGTGGAGTTGCTCAGCCCCACCAGGTCGATGCCGCCGTTGGCCGGTGCCGGGCCCCAGTAGCCGGCGAAGGGCTCGAGCCGCTGCTGCTGGGGGTTGAAGAAGCTCAGCCGGTAGGGACCGGTGCCCACGAAGCGGTCGTTGAGAAAGCGGCGGGCGTGCTGGCGGTAGGCCCGCGGTGACAGCGGCGTGAGGTTGATGGCGCTGAGCAGCTGGGGCAGGGCACTGAACGGCCGCTTGAGCTCGAGTTCGAGCGTGTGGCTGCCAGCCGTCCGCACCGCCGCCACCCGGTCGCCGAGCAGGTAGCTGAGCTTGCCGATCGCCAGGAACCGCTCCAGGGTGAACACCATCGCCGCGGCGTCGAGCGGGGTGCCGTCGTGGAAGCGCACATCGCGGCGCAGCTGCACCCGGGCCCGGCGGCCGTCGGCGCTCAGCTGGGGCCAGCCCACCGCCAGGCTCGGGTGGGTCTGGCCGTTGGCATCGATGCGGTAGAGGGTGTCACCCAGGCCGCCGAGCACCTGCATCGCCCCGAAGGTGTAGGCCGCGGCAGGGTCGATGCTGTCGATCCGGTTCTTGCTGGCCACCACCAGCCGGGTTGGGCTGGCCGCCGCTGGAGGGGAGGCGTCGTGGCCGCCACCTCGGGGGGCGCAGCCCGCCACGACCATGCCGGTGCAGGCCAGGGCCAGAAGCCGCTGCATCAAGGCCTGATCATCACCGGCTCGGGGCCATTCAAGGGCGGTGGGGGCGGCTGGGACGCACCTGCTGCAGGGAAATTTCAAACACCTCGGACCCGTGGCGAGCCAGGGGCCAGCGGCGCACCCAGCAGCGGTCGTGGCGGTCGTCGATGCTGATCACCTGGTACAGCTGGCCGTCGCCGCAGGGCTCGGCGGGGTGCCCGGTGCTGGGTTCGGGAGCAATCCGCACGCATTGCCCCTGCTGAAGCGGGGTACTGGGGGGGGAAGAGCCGGTCAAGGAACGGGTCGTCATGGGGATGGGGAAGGTCATCGGCGCGATGCTGCGCGTGACCCGGAGGTGAAAACGGTCTGGGCAGATACGGTTTGGACCCTGGATGGGCAGATCGGAACCGGCGCGTTTCTTAAGGGTTGCTTTCGATTTCTAACTCCACTGTGCACCCTCCGGGGTGGGATGCGCCAGGGGGTTGGGATTTGCGGACCTGATGGCGGCGATCAGAGCGTGCGCAGGCTGGCCGCCACACTGGTCACCTCGGGCAGGGCGCTGATCGCCGCCAGGGCCTGCTGGAAACGGTCCTCCCGGACCTCATGGGTGATCACCACGATCTCGGCGCCGGCCTCGGAGGCCTCGAACTGCACGATCGACTGGATCGACACACCGGCCTGCCCGAAGCAGGTGCCGATCTTGCCGATCACCCCGGGGGTGTCGCCGGCCTGCAGGCGCACATAGTTGCGGTGGCTGGTCTGGCCGCTCTCCACCAGGCGGCAGCGGCGCCAGCTGCCCGCCGCCAGCAGCGGGTCGAGGCCCGCCGGCCCGGAGCCGCCGGCCAGGCGGCCGCCCATCGCCTGGCGGATGCCGGCGATGTTGAGGATGTCGGCCACCACTGCAGAGGCGGTGGGCCCAGCCCCGGCACCCGGCCCGTAGAACATCACCTGCCCCACCGGGTCGCCCTCCACCAGGATGGCGTTGTTGACCCCGTTCACCCCGGCCAGGGGATGGGTTTTGGGCAGCAGGGTCGGATGCACCCGCACATCCAGCAGCTGCTCGCCATCGGCGTCACTGCCGAGATGCTGCGACACCGCCAGCAGCTTCACCACAAATCCGAGCTGGGCCGCGTAGGCCACATCGCGGGCGTCGAGCTGGTCGATCCCCTCGGTGGGAATCGCCGCCCGCGGCACGCTGCCGCCATAGGCCAGGCCGGTGAGGATGGCGATCTTGTCGGCGGCGTCCCCGCCCTGCACATCGGCCGCCGGGTCGGCCTCCGCGTAGCCGAGCCGCTGGGCATCGGCGAGCACTTCGGCGTAGGCCGCCCCCTCGGCGGCCATGCGGCTGAGGATGTAGTTGGTGGTGCCGTTGATGATGCCGCTCACCCGCTGGATGCGGTTGCCCCCCAGGGATTGCTTGAGCGGCTCGATGATCGGGATGCCGCCGCCCACCGCGGCCTCCAGCAGGACGTAGACCCCCTGGGCGGCTGCAGCGGCCGCGATCTCCTCGCCATAGCGGGCGATCACGGCCTTGTTGGCGGTGACCACCGACTTGCCGGCGGCGATCGCCCGCAGGATCAGGGTGCGGGCCGGCTCCAGGCCGCCCATCACCTCCACCACGATCTCCACAGCCGGGTCGTCGACCACGGCCTCCGGGTCGGTGGTGAGCCGTTCCGCCGGGATCTCCACCGGTCGGGGCCGCTGCAGATCCCGCACCGCCACCCGGCGCAGCTCCAGCTCCCTCACCAGGGGATGGCGCCCTGCCGGGGTGGCGAGGATGGCGGCCACACCGGCTCCCACCGTGCCCAGGCCGAGCAAGCCGATGCCGATGGTCATGAAAGGGATCGCCGCACTCGCCGGATCTTAGAAATCAGCCGGCGAGGCTCCGGGCCTGGGCCTGCATCAGCCGGAGGATGTTGAGGAAGCCGTTGGCGCGGGAGGGGGTGAGGCTGGCCTGCAGGCCGGTGGCGGCGATGAACCCCGGATCGATGGCTGCGGCCTGCTCAGGTGTGAGGCCCTCGAGCCCCTCGATCAGCAACGCCAGCAACCCCTTGGTGATGGCCGCATCGGAATCGCCCCGCCAGTGCAGCTTGCCGTCGATCAACTCGCCCACCACATACACCTGGGAGACGCAGCCCTTGACCTTGAAGGCGTCGTTGCGGAACGCCTCCGGCAGGGGCTCCAGCTTCTTGGCCAGCCAGAGCACGTATTCGTAGCGGCGCCGGGGATCGGCGGTGGTGGCCAGGCGCTCGACGATGCGATCCAGGGCCGGGCTGCCGGTGGCTGCTGCGGTCATCAGCGGCACGAATCCGCCCCGGGCGGGAGGCGATCGTGACGGCGACCCTCGGGCTGCCGGCGGTGGCGCAGGAGCCCGAGGCCGCCCAGGCCCAGCAGTCCCCCGGCCAGCAGCGGCGACCAGCCAGGCGAAAGGGTGAGGGAACTCACGGGGCGAGCGGGCGCTGCCGGCGCGCTGCCCGGCAGTTCCAGATAATCCCGGTGGCCGGGGCCCCGATCCACCTGCAGCTCCCAGTCGGCGCCCACCTGGCTGGGCAGGCGGAACTGCAGACGGCCTCGCGCGTCGGTGCGACCAATGACCAACGGCTCACCGCCGGGGGGCAGCAGGCGCACCACGGCATCGTCGGCGGGCTCTCCCGTTCCGAACCGGGCTTCGAGCAACAGCTGGTCGTTGAGGGCACTGAGCCGCTCCAAGCTGCTCTCGATGGCGTGGCTGTGGCCGGGGGGAACCGTGAATGCCGCCATCACGCCGCAGAAGAGCGCTGCGCTGATCACACCAGAGGCAGCACCGGCGCTGCCGAGGCGGGGAAAACGGACCATGGACGTCAGGGTCGAATCCAGTGGCTGAAGGCGTTGCCGGGGCTGCTGCCGCCCGTCTGGCGATCCGCCGACCCCCCGTCGCTCCAGCGGCTGTCGTGGCTCTGGCCGGCCTGCACCATCCGCACCATCGAGTTCATCATCATCGACAGGGCGTCGCTCGCCTCACTGCGGCCGCTCAGCTCGGCTGCGAGCACCCGCTGGGCTGCCGTGACGCCCAGGGGGGTGGTGTCAGGACGGGAGGCGGAGAGCTTCAACGCGGCGACCTGGGCATGCCCGGGAATCCTGGCAAACAACCCGGGGAGGCGTGGCCCGTGCTCAAGCTTTTGTGAGGCTTGCGGCCGAATCGCCCCCGGGGGGAAGAGCCGGCACATAGCCCTGTTCGCTGATCCAGCCCGCCAGGGGCACATCCCAGGGGTCGCGGGGCAGGGAGGCAGCGCAGCAGGCGGCCGGCAGCACCGCCAGGGCCGGCAGCCGGCGCCAGCGGGGAGCGGCCCTCAGCCGGTCGTACCAGCCGCCTCCGTAACCCAGGCGCAGGCCGCTGGGATCGATCGCCAGCGCCGGCACCAGCAGCAGTCCCAGCTGCTCGGCCTCCAGCTCGCCCGCCTCTGCCGCGGGAGCCGGGATGCCGCAGGCGTCCGGCTGCAGCGGTTGGCCGGGCTGCCAGGGCCGGTACACCAGCCGCTGGTCGTGGATCGCCGGCAGGGCCACCGGCCGCCGTTCGGCCAGCGCCAGCAGGTCGATCTCCCCTGCCAGCGGCCAGTAGACGCCGAGGAGGGGCCCGGACGGCGCCGGCAGCCCCAGCAGTTCGCCGGCCGTGCCGGCGGCCAGGGCGCCGATGCGCGCGTGCAGGGCGCGGCCGCCCCGCTCCACGGCCCGGCCGCGCACCAGCCGGTAGTGGCGCCGCAGGCCTGCCTTGTCGGTGGGGGCCGGGCCG
>JBEDAU010000004.1:0-4663 GCA_041177605.1 Cyanobacteriota bacterium
GTGGCTGCTGCAGCGGGTGCACAAGCGCGCCTGAGGCCCCATAGCCCGCTGCCGTTGAATCGCCTGCTGCCCAGGCGAGCGCAGTCAGCGCCCAGAGCGGTGCAGCAGCGCTCAGGTGGCAGACAGCCCGGCTGATCAAGCGGGGCGTGCTGGCTGACCTGGTGGGCGTCACCCTGGCCGTGGTGGGCTACCAGTCGCTGGCCGGCAGCCTGTTCGTGCAGGCCTCCCAGCAGGTGCCGGGATTCTTCGGTGCCCAGATCCAGCAGGTGCCCGGCGCCGCCGGGCGGGTGGTGGGCCTGCCGATCACCTCGATCGAGATGCTCTCGGTGCTGGGTAACACCCAGGTGCTGTTCGCCCACCTGATCGGCCTGTGGATCAGCCTGTGGCTGCTGCAGCGCGTCTACCGCAGCACCTAGGCCAGAGGTGGCAGGTCGCCGCAGTGGCCGCGCCAGAACAGCTCGGGCTGCAGCGGCGTCAGCGCCACACCGCCGGCGTGCACGTGGGCCACATCGGTGGGCCAATCAGCCGGCCCCGCCACCTCGGCCTCCAGGTCGTTGGCCACCTCCCCAGCCAGCCAGTAGTAGGTGCGGCCGCGGGGATCGACGCGCCGGTCGAACTGGTCGGTGTAGCGGCGCACCGCCTTGCGGCACCAGCGCAGCGGCCCGATGCTCTCGGCCGGCAGCGGCGGCACGTTGAGGTTGAGCAGCAGGGCCTCCGGCCAGCCTCGCTGCAGCATCCCCTCCGCCACATCGAGGGCAATGCGGGCGGCGGGCTCGAACTGGCGCCACTGGAAATCGGCGCTGCTCACCGCCAGGGCCGGCAGCCCCTCGATCGTGCCCTCCATCGCCGCACTCACGGTGCCGGAATAGAGCACGTCGGTGCCCAGGTTGGGGCCGTGGTTGATGCCGGAGAGCACCAGGTCGGGCCACTCCTCCAGCAGGGAAAACAGGGCGAGCTTGACGCAGTCGCTGGGGGTGCCACTGCAGGCCCAGGCGGTCACGCCGTCGTCGAACAGCTCATCGGCCCGCTCGGCCCGGATCGGCGTCTGCAGGGTGAGGCCATGGCCGGTGGCGGAGCGCTCCTGGTCGGGACAGACCACGGTCACCGCGTGGCCACGCCCATTGGCCGCATTGGCCAGGGTGCGGATGCCAGCGGCGAAGACGCCGTCATCGTTGCTGATCAGGATCCGCAGGGGCCTGCTGGGCTCAGACGCCATCGGCTCGCGGGGCTGCATCGGCTCGCGGGGCTACTCCGTACAGTCTCCTCTTCGCCACTGCGCCGGTGCTTGTTGTGAGCGTCACCCTGTCGCTGCAGGATCTCACCGCCCAGCTGGAGCAGCTGGAGGCCGAGGCCGCCGCCGAGATCGCCGCCGCGGCGAGCGCCGCTGAGCTCGAGGAGCTGCGGGTGGGCCTGCTGGGCAAGAAGGGCCGGCTCTCGGCGGTGCTGGGTGCCATGGGCAAACTGCCGGGGCCCGACCGACCGGTGATCGGCCAGCGGGCCAACGTGCTCAAGGAACAGGTGAGCAGCCTGCTGGCCGAGCGGCTGCAGGCGGTGAAAACGGCCGCCATGGCCTCGCGTATCGCCAGGGAGACCCTCGACGTCACGGCCCCCTGCAGCTACACCCCGCCGGGGCACCGCCACCCGCTGATCAGCACGGTCGAGGAGATCACCGACATCTTCGCCGGCCTGGGCTATCGCGTCTCGGAAGGGCCGGAGATCGAGACCGACTACTACAACTTCACGGCCCTGAACATCCCCGAGCACCATCCCGCCCGGGACATGCAGGACACCTTCTATCTCGGCGATGGGCGGCTGCTGCGCACCCACACCTCGCCGGTGCAGATCCGCTATCTCGAGAACAACCCGCCGCCGGTGCGGGTGATCGCCCCCGGGCGGGTGTATCGGCGCGACGCGGTGGATGCCACCCATTCGCCGGTGTTTCACCAGGTGGAGGTGCTGGCCATCGACGAGGGGCTGGACTTCACCCACCTGCGCGGCACCGTGACGACCTTCCTGCAGCGGTTCTTCGGCGATCTGCCGGTGCGCTTCCGGGCCAGCTACTTCCCCTTCACCGAACCCAGCGCCGAGGTGGACGTGCAGTGGCGGGGCCGCTGGCTGGAGGTGATGGGCTGCGGCATGGTGGATCCCGCCGTGCTCAGCGGCATGGGCCTCGATCCGGAGCGCTGGAGCGGCTTCGCCGCCGGCCTGGGAGTGGAGCGCTTCTGCATGGTGCGCCACGGCATCGACGACATCCGCCGCCTGTACACCAGCGATCTGCGCTTCCTCGAGCAGTTCTGAGCCGGCAGCCGGCCCATAAACTCGGGCAGCCCCCCGCCTCCCGATCGGTGCCGCGCGCTGGACTGATCGTGAATGACGGCAAGGACCTGGCCGTCGCCACCGCCGACGCAATCGAGGCGCGGCTGGCGGCGGCGGGCTACAGCGTGGCGCGGGTGAGCAGTGCCGGCGGCATGGTGGGGTTCGCCAATCCCGACCAGCACCTGCGCAGCCGCGGCTACAGCGCCTGTGTGCCGGCCAGTTTCAGCGAAGACCTGGCCTTGGCGGTGGTGCTCGGCGGCGATGGCACCGTGCTCTCGGCCGCCCGCCAGACCGCCCCGATCGGGGTGCCGATCCTCACGATCAACACGGGCCACCTGGGCTTCCTGGCCGAGGCCTACCTGCCCCAGCTGGAGGCAGCCCTCGACCAGGTGATCGGCGGCGACTGGACGGTGGAGGAGCGCACCACCCTGGTGGTGAGCGTGATGCGGGGGGAACAGCGCCGCTGGGAGGTGCTCTGCCTCAACGAGATGGCCCTGCACCGCGAGCCGCTCACCTCGATGTGCCACTTCGAGATCGCCATCGGCCGCCACGCCCCGGTCGACATCGCCGCCGACGGCGTGATCCTCTCCACCCCCACCGGCTCCACCGCCTACTCGCTCTCGGCCGGTGGGCCGGTGATCACCCCCGACTGCCCGGTGCTGCAGCTCACGCCGATCGCCGCCCACTCGCTGGCGTCGCGGGCCCTGGTGTTCAGCGACCGGGAACCGGTGACCGTGTTTCCCGCCACACCGGAGCGGCTGATGATGGTGGTCGACGGCAGCGCCGGTTGTTACATCTGGCCGGAGGATCGGGTGCTGATCCGACGCAGCGACCATCCGGTGCGGTTCGTGCGGCTGGCGGATCATGAGTTCTTCCAGGTGCTGCGCAACAAGCTGGGCTGGGGCCTGCCCCACGTGGCCAAACCGGGCAACGGTCTGGCGCCATGAGCGCTGAAGCCCTGGCCACCGTGCTGCTGCTGGGTGCCCAGGCCGAAGCCCTGGCGGCGCGCCTCGAGGCCTCCGGCTACCGGATCGCCGCGGCCGGCGACGCACCCGACCTGGTGGTGCTCAGTGCAGACCAGCACGACCAGATCCCCGGGCTGCGGCAGCGCTACGGGGCTGTGCCGCTGCTGCTGGATGGCGGCCACGACGACCTGGAGGCCCGCACCCGCTGCCTGGCCAGTGGCGCCGACGACTTCTGGCTCTCGGAGCTCGGGCCCAGTGACCTGCTGATGCGACTGCGCCTCCACCGCGACCTGCGCCAGCGCGACCTGCAGCAGCCGCTGGTGCTGCAGGTGGGCGACCTCAGCCTCAACCCCAGCATCCGCCAGGTGAAACGGGGCAACCGCAGCGTGGCGCTCACCGCACGGGAGTATCAGCTGCTCTTGCTTCTGCTCGAGCGGAAAGGCACCGTGGTGTCACGCGAGCAGATCCTCCGGCAGGTGTGGAACGACGACCAGGGCACATCCAGCAACGTGATCGAGGTGTACGTGCGCTACCTGCGCCAGAAGCTGGAGCAGGGCGGCGAGCGGCGGCTGATCCACACCATCCGGGGGCAGGGCTACTGCCTGAGCGAACGGCTGCCCCCACTGGAAGCCCGTTGAGCCGGTGGCGCCTGGCGGCCGTGCTGCTGGCGGGCCTGGGGGCGGGGCTGGCCGGCAGCACGGCCGGGCCGGCTGTTGCCAGCAAGCCCAGCTGGCAGCAGCCGCCGCCGCAGTTCCTGCCGATTGAGGCCCGCTGGTGCCTGGAGCCCGGCCGCTGCATCGAGCTGGAGGTGGCCGACGAGCCCCACGAGCAGGCCAAGGGGCTGCAGTTGCGCGCGCCCCTGCCGCCGCTGCGCGGCATGTGGTTCCCCTTTGATCGGCCCACGCCGGCGCGTTTCTGGATGCACCGCACCCCCGAATCGCTCGACATGCTGTTCGTGCGGGATGGCCGGGTGGTGGCGATCGAGGCCCGCACCCAGCCCTGCATGCAGCTGCCCTGCCGCAGCTACGGGCCAGACGAGCCGGTGGATGGGGTGCTCGAACTGGCGGCCGGCCAGGCGGAGGCCAAGGGCATTGGGGTGGGCACGCCGGTGCGGATCGAGCCGCAGGCCGCCCAGATCAGGGGCAACGGCCGCAGAGCACCAGCACCGGGTTGAGCGGCGCCAGGCGGGTGCCATCGGCGAGAGGCGCTCCGCGCCAGGCCTGGTGCTGACGCACCTCCACCTGCAGCCCGCCCTGCTCCAGCAGCGGTCGCAGCTCCGCCAGGGCCTCCAGCGTGGCGAGGGGAATCACCACAACCCCTCCCGGCCGCAGGCGCTGCAGCACAGCCGCGAGCACCGCCGCGCGCTCGCGGCTGTGCTGCAG
>JBEDAU010000005.1:0-4008 GCA_041177605.1 Cyanobacteriota bacterium
CTCGGGTCTCTCCCAGACCCTGAACCTGCTGGCCTACGACCTGATCACCAGCCTGCGGCCAGTGCCTTCGGCCCGGGATCTGCCGATCACCCTGATCGGCATCGAGGAAGGTGATATCCGCCGGCTTGGCTGGCCGATCGAGGATGGCCTGATCTGCCGGGCCATCGACCGGCTGAGCGCCGATGGCGCAGCCGCGATCGGGCTCGACCTCTACCGCGACAAGGGCGTGGGGCCTGAACAGGCCTGTCTGCGCGACCGCTTCCGGCGTCATCCGCGTCTGGTGTCCATTTTCAATGTGGCCAGCGGCATCCCACCGGTGCCGGGTACTCCCACGGCCCGGCAGGCTTACAACGACCTCTCCCTGGATGCCGACGGTGTGCTGCGTCGGGATCTTGTGCATGTGGCCGGCCAGGACGAGGCGACCGTGGCCCTGCCGTTGCGGCTGGTGGAGGTGGCGCGCGGCGATCGGCAGCTGCGCCGCATGCTGGAGGCAGGGCGCCTGCCGGATGCCTGGCTGAGCGCCAGTGCCGGCGGCTATCTCGGCGAGGCCGATGCCGGCCTGGGGATGCAGCGGATGCTGGTGTTCCGCCAGCCGGGCAGCTTTCGCTACCACACCCTCTCCCAGCTGCTCAACCGACAGGTGCCCCCGGGAGCGGTGAGCGGCAGGATCCTGCTGCTCGGCAGCACGGCGCCGTCACTCAAAGACCTGTTCATGGTCCCCATGAGTCGCTTCAGGGGCGGTGTGGTGCCGATGACCTTGCCCGGTATCGAGATCCACGCCCTGCGGGTGGCGACCCTGCTCGAGCGCCATCAGGGATTGCCGGCCACCGGCTGGCTGATGCCGTCCTGGGGCAACCGCTGGCTCACTCTGATCCTGGCAGCCCTTGGCATCGCCCTGGGGGAGGGCTGCCGCCGTCTCCGCCGCAGCGTCCTGGTCACCGTCGTCGCCGTGGTGGCCCTCGGCGGCAGTTTCAGCCTGCTGATGCTGCAACACATCTGGATGGACACCACCACGCCCCTGGTGGCCCTGGTGGCCATGGCAGGGGCGGGCTGGCTGCGGCGGGGATCGGCCAGCCAGCAGCACACCCGCCAGATCCAGCGCCTGCTGGGTCAGGCCACCTCACCGGCGGTGGCGGAACAACTGTGGCAGCAGCGCGATCGCCTGCTCCAGGATGGCCGTTTCGAAGGGCGGCAGTTGCCGGTCACGGTGCTGTTCACCGACCTGGCCAACTTCACGACCCTGTCGGAGGGGCTGCAGCCGGCCGAGCTGATGGCCTGGCTGAACCGCGGCATGGAACTGTTCGTGCCGGCGGTGACCCGTCGCGGGGGAATGGTGAACAAGTTCACGGGCGATGGCCTGATGGCCGTGTTCGGGGTGCCGTTGAGCAGCGACCCAGGGGCCGATGCCCGGGCCGCCGTAGAGGCCGGGCTGGACATCCGCCGCGGCCTCCATGGGCTGAATACCCAGCTCAGAGCCGAGGGGATGCCGGAAATGCTGATCCGGATCGGCATCCATTCAGGCAAGGCGTTGGCGGGGTCGCTGGGCAGCGCCGAACGGCTCGAATATGCCGTGATCGGCGACACCGTGAACTGCGCATCGCGGCTGGAGAGCCTGGAGAAGCAGCGGCACACCGGCGTGGCGCGGATTCTGGTGTCGGCCAGCACCCGCGCGCTGCTCGACCCCGAGCTCGATCGTCAACTGCCCTGGCTTGTCTGGGGCCCCCTGCAGGTGAAGGGCCGGGCTGAACCGCTGCAGGTGTCTGAACTCCAGGAGGGGGTGGCTCAGGATGCTGGACAGCGCACGGGCAGCTGAGCAGGCCAGCCGTCGTGCAGCTCAGCCAGTCCGAAGATTGATGCCAGCTCCTGGACCCCGACCGTGCCGCCACAGCGGCTCTGAAGCTGTTTCAGCTTCGCCTGCCAGGCCAGATCCGCAGCCGTGCTGTCTCGCGGTGGCAGCAGCAGACTCTCGGCCGGCGGGGCGATCCCCACCGCCAGCCCCAGCGGATCGGCCGTGTGGGGCTGGCTGTGCGCGGATGTTCCACAGACAAAGCTCGATTCCCACACCGTGGGCAGGACCACAGCCGTGCTCCGCACCAGCAGCAGTGCTGCGTCGGGATCAGCCGGCAGCAGGCGCTGCTCCGCAGGTGCTGGGGCAGTGGCGCCCGCCTGGCGGGGCTGGAAGCTGAGCTGCAGCGGGCGTGGCTGCGGCGATGCTCCTGTCAGCACGGCCAGCAGGCGTGACTCCCCAGGGGCATATACGCTCGACTCGGGCACCAGGTGCACGATCTGCCGCGAGGTGCACTCGCCGCGGGTGCCTCCGCCGACCCGTCGGCCGGGGAATGTGGAACGGGGGTCGTCCTTGACCCGGGCCAGGCCAGCGCCCGGCGCCCAGGAGAACAGGCCCACCCAGGAGAGCAGCAGCAGGCAGAGGAAGCGGGGGCGCATGAAGTTACCGGCGCATGGGGTTACCAGGGTGAACCGAGCAGGGTGATGCCGGCCCAGAAGAAAGGATGGCTCAGTCCCTCCCGAATGCGCTGCCGCTGAGCCAGGGTGAGGTTCTGCAGCAAGGGGTGGCCGTCGGCCGCCAGCACGCGATCGCCCGCCAGCCGAATCCGCCCGGCGATCAGATCCTGGCGGGTGGCCTGGAGCGCTTCAGCCTTGGGATATCCATCATCGAGGTAGCGGTAGAGCTGCAGGAAGACGGCAGAGGTGGCCACGTCATCGACATACCAGAGCGTGCCGATGGCACTGCGGGACCCCGCCTGAAGGGCCAGGCCGGCAAATCCGAGTTCGGAGTCGCGATCCCCCACGGCCGTGCGACAGGCGCTCAGACTGAACAGCTCGAGCGGATCGTTGTCCCGCTGGTCGCGCATCCGCGCGAATTCCGCCAGGGTCACCGCCCCGGTGCCGGTGTAGATCCTCGACTGTTCTGCCCCCCCGGGCAGAAACTCGGCATGGGTCGCCACATGCACGCGGTCGTAGCGCGTGTCCGCCGCTTGCTCCAACAGCACCCTGGGGGTGAAGCGCTGGTTGAGGAAGGAATCGGCGGGGCGCTCGGCCACCAGCCCATCGATTTCCTGGGGCACCAGGGGCAGGGCGGCCAGGCCCTGGAAGCTGGAGGCGCCGGCGGCGAGCAGCCGCGAGGCCTCACCCTTGGGAGGCTCCAGACAGGTGAACCGCAATGAGGGGGTGATCGAGAGGGCGTAGCGCTCCCCAAAGGCGTTGGCGCCGTTGTGCAGGGCCGCGAAGGGCACCGCCTGCAGACCCTGATCGGTGGCGATCAGCAGGCTCGTGATGCCGCGCTGCTGCAGCTGGGGTTCGATCGGTGCAATCAGGGCCTGATGGAGCTGACGCACCGGGGATTGCGGATCGGCTGGATTGATGGCATCCCGCCGGGCCATCTGCCGGTAAAAATCGCGCAGCAACTGGCCAAAACGATCACTGGAGAGCTTCACCCGCTGGGCTGAAGGCTCCCCCTGGGCACTGAACAGGGTGAGGTCCACGAAGGAACGGCGGCCGGCGGGCTCCTCCGTGAATGCCATGCTGAGAATGGCAGGCTGGTACGTGCTGAAGCGGCCCCCTGCACGCCGACGAATGTCCCGCTGGGCGGCCTGGAGGAGTGGCTGAAGGGCATCATTGGAGATGGCCTGGGGGGCACAGCCCGGACGCTCTACGCCAGGCAGCCCGCTGGTGATGACTTCCACCCTGCCGGCCTCATCCTGGTTCAACTGCGCAGAGGCCAGGGTGCCTGAGCGAGGCTCAAGACCCAGAATCAGAGGTGTATCGGCAGCAGCATCGGAGCGATGCTGACGGGAATGCAGGGCAGGGTCAGCGGCTCGGAGCTGATCGATGAGCTCCACGGCGGCAGGCTCCTGCGGTTCCGGATGCGCTTGCGCCGCTGCCGGCCCTGATGCCCAGGGGGGAATGATCGGCTGCTGCAACTGATTGCGTGCTTCCAGATCGAGATCTGGCTTGGGGTCAGGGTTTGGGTTGGGATTGGGATCCGGG
>JBEDAU010000006.1:0-5437 GCA_041177605.1 Cyanobacteriota bacterium
TGCGCCATGACCTGCCCCGGCTGGTGGTTGCCGGCCTGGCGGCGGCCATTGCCCTGCCCACCCTGCTGCTGGTGCGCCAGTGGCTGGGCTGGAGCACGGTCCATGCCCGGCTGGTGCGCGAACGGGTGGACTACGAGGAATCGGGCTGGTACGACGGCCAGGTGTGGGAGAAGCCCCTCGCCTGGCGCCAGCAGGATCTGCTGGTGGCCCAGCACCAGGTGCGGCCGGTGCTGGCGCGGCTGCAGCAGGCCATCGGCCTGGCGGCGGTGCTGATGCTGCTCGGGGCCAGCCTGGCCCAGGCCCTCTGATTCAGCCGGCCCCGCCCGCGCTCTGACAGGCTCTTGGCAGCTGGCCCGTTCCCCCGGTCCCTGCCCATGTCCCTGAGCTCCAGTCTCGGCGGCTCCAGCCGCAGCACCATCCCCCCGCTTGAGGTGCGGTTGCTGCGCAACGGCATTCCCGAATCCCGCCACCGCGTGCACGCCGTGGTCTGCGACCGCCGCGGCCGGGTGTTGATGCGGGCCGGTGATCCCCAGCAGCTCAGTTTCATCCGTTCGGCCCAGAAGCCCTTCCAGGCCACGGTGTTCGTGAGCAGTGGCGCCGCCGACCAGGCCCAGAGCGGTGATCGGGGCCTGGCGATTGCCTGCGCCTCCCATGCCGGCACTGCCGCCCATGCTCGCGAGGCCTTCCGCCTGCTCTGGGCCGCGGAGATTGAGCCCGAGCAGCTGCGCTGTCCGGTGCCCCAGGGAGCCACCAGCGCCCTGGAGCACAACTGCTCCGGTAAACATGCCGCCTTTCTGGCCAGCTGCCGGCGCCTGGGGTGGAGCACGGAGAACTACCTGCAGCCCGAGCATCCGCTGCAGCAGCAGGTGCTGCAGCGGACGGCCGAGCTGCTGGGCATGCCCGCCGCTGAGCTGGTGGTGGCCCGCGATGATTGCGGTGCCCCCACGGTTCAGTTGCAGCTGGCCCAGATGGCCCTGCTCTATGCCCATCTCGGGGCTGGCGAGCAGCCGGTGCTGGAGCGCCTCAGCCGGGCGATGCTGGCCCATCCGGAGCTGGTGGCCGGTGAGGGCCGCTTTGACACCGAGCTGATGCGTCGCGGCCATGGCCAGGTCGTGAGCAAGGGCGGCGCCGAGGGCATCCAGTGCCTCAGCCGCGTGGCCGAGGGGCTGGGGGTGGCGATCAAGGTGGAGGACGGCTCGTCGCGGGCCAAGCACGCCGTGGCCCTGCACCTGCTCGAGCAGCTCGATTGGCTGACGCCGATGACCCTCGCGGAGCTGCGCCAGCAGTTTCTGCAGCCGGCTCCCCATCTGCAGCTCGAAGTGAGGGGGGAACTGCGTTTCGACTGATGGGCCGCAGGGCTGGGTCGGCCGGGCTGGTATAGTTCTGGGGTCGACGCGGGGTAGAGCAGTCTGGTAGCTCGTCGGGCTCATAACCCGAAGGTCGGTGGTTCAAATCCGCCCCCCGCCACCAAATCCAGAAGCAGCCTCCGCCCCGGCGGGGGCTTTTTTGTTGCCGCTCCGTTCTGTTCGGCAACTGCGCCAATCTGTGGTCCTGTCCTTAGCCATCCACCCACACCATGACCACGGCCAGGGGAGCAGACGTGGGCCAGCCCGACGCCATCGTGGTGGGCTCAGGGGCGACCGGCGGCGTGGCCGCCATGGTGCTGGCCGAAGCAGGCCTGCGGGTGCTGGTGCTGGAGGCCGGGCCCGCCCTCACCCCCCAGCTGGCCCGGGGGCGCGAGCCGCTCAACAGCATCCGGCGGCTGGCCCACCTCGCCAGCGGCCGCACCCGGCTGCAGCGCCACCATCCGGGCTACTGGAAGCACAATCCTGCCCTGTTCGTCGATGAGCGGCAGAACCCCTACTCCACACCCGCCGACCAGCCCTTCCTCTGGACCCGCGGCCGGCAGGTGGGTGGCAAGAGCCTCACCTGGGGGGGCATCACCCTGCGGTTGAGCGATCTGGAATTCCAGGCACCCGCCGCCGATGGCGAGGGATCCGCCTGGCCGATCCGCCATGGCGACCTGGACCCCTACTACACACGGCTGGAACGGCTGCTGGCCCTGCACGGTGGCCGCGATGGGCTTGCCCAGCTGCCCGATGGCCACTATGGCGATCCGCTGCCGTTCACCCCTGGGGAAGAGCGGCTGGCCGGCGCCATCGGACGCCAGCTGGGGCTGCCCCTCATCCATTCCCGCGGTTTCCGGCTGCACCGGGGCCCGGGCTGGCCGGCTGCCAGCAGTCCCGGCAGCACGCTGGAGCGGGCACTGGCCACCGGCCGGGTGCAGCTGCGCAGCCGGATGGTGGTGAGCCATCTGGAACTCGATTCCCGGGCCCCTCAGGTGCGGGGCGTGGTCGCCGTGGATGGGGCCAACGGCCGCAGGCAACGGCTGGAGGCCCCGCTGGTGGTGCTCTGCGCCTCCACGATCGAGAGCGTGCGGATCCTGCTGCACAGCCAGCTCCAGGGCGGCCGGCTGGAGTCGGGCGACTGCCTGGGCCGCTATCTGATGGATCACATCTCCACCAGCCGCTTCTTCGCCCTCCCCGGGGTGCCGGCCCCTGCCGGCCCGGTGGAGCTCTCCGGGGCCGGCAGCTGCTTCATCCCTAACACCCTCAACCTCAGCAGCCCGGCCGAGGCCGGTTTCCGCGGCGGCTATGGCATCTGGACCGCCGTGCAGCGCTTTGACCCCCCGGCCCTGCTGCAGCGCCGGCGCGGCGATGGGGTGGGTTTTCTGATCGCCCACGGCGACGTGCAACCGCAGGCCGGGAACCGGGTGACCCTCGATGAGCGGCAGCGCGATGCCTGGGGCCTGCCCACCGCCCACATCGCTTGCCGCTGGGGTGACAACGAACAGCTCATGGTGGCCCACATGCACGCACGGATGGAGGCTGTGGTGGCCGCCGCCGGCGGCACGATCGCACCGATCGAGGAGCTGTTCGTGCTGCCGCTGCTGGAGCCCTGGATCCGCTCCAGTCTGGCGGTGGGCAGTGGCCCGCCTCCCCCGGGGTACTACATCCACGAACTGGGGGGGGCCCGCATGGCGGCGCGGCCCGAGCACGGCGTGGTCAATCCGCTCAATCAGTGCTGGATGGCGCCGAACCTGCTGGTGGTGGATGGGGCCTGCTGGCCAGCGGCTGGCTGGCAGAGTCCGACTCTCACCGAGATGGCGATCACCTGGAGGGCCTGTGAGGCGGCTGCGGAGCGGTTGCGCCGTGGGGAAGCGGGGCTGGCTGCCGGTCGGGGCTGAGCCGACTCCCCGGTGCGCCGCTGTCAGCAGCTGCCCACAGGAGGGGGCTGGTGGTGTGGATGGTCACAGTTCGGTCTCGACCTGCTGCGCACAATGACGGGGCGACCTTCAACGGGTCGGGCAAGGGAGAACCGGGGCGGAGGCTGGCACCTCCGCCTTTTTTTTGTCCTGCTCCCCTGGGGGGTCGGCGCGCTTCCGGGCGGGTCAGCGGATGAACAGGCCGTTGAGGTAGTGCTGGGTGACGGATGGGTCGCCGCTGCCGTTCTGGAACAGGAAGCTGGCCAGGGCCGCCGTGATCAGGCGGTACTGGTCCCACTGGGGATGGCAGCGGATGAACTCCCGCATGCCGTCGAACAGCACCTCAGGCACCTCTGCCTCCAAACTGATGGCCTGGCCCAGTTCCGGCTCCACTGCCGCTTCGACTCCCAGTTCCTGCCCCATGGCCGCCTTGGCACGCATCTGCGGGGTCAGTACGCCACAGGGGCGAGGCCACCGTCAACGCTCCTGCAACAGCGGGCAAAACGGGACTCTCCCAGCGTGAGATCCCTGGCGGGGCAGGGGGAAACTCCCCTTCAGCTGAAGGCCTGCAGCCTTGGAGCAGCGACCGCCGGTGCCTGTCAAGGGGACTCTGAACAGATTGGCTGAACCATGGCCGAATCCACAGAATCGCCCTCTCCAGGGGCCCCAGCAGGCCTCAACCTGTGGAAAAACCGATGCAATTCTGGGGAAAAGCGGGGGGCGATGGGGAAACTGCCCAACGATCATCAGCGCTTATGACCTGGAATCTCAGCAGACTCGGGCTGCGGCGAGACGGCTGAGCCTGGCGGATTACCGCAGATCTCTTCAGGTTTGGCTGGCCCCGGGCCGCTCGGCAGTGGTCTGGCCGCGCAGGGTGCTCGGTCCCAGGGGATGGTCGGCGTGGGGGTAGGGGGCATGGGTGTGCCCGTGGCCGTGGTCGGCATCGCTGCCGGCGTGATGGCCGTGATCGTGATGGCCGTGATCGTGATGGTCGTGGTGGTGATGCCCTCCCCGCTGGGCGCCGAGCGGCAGCGGAACTCCGTCGGGCTGGCAGGCCCCGGTGCATTCCCGCTCGCACAGGTCACAGCCTTCGGTGAGCCCTTCCACGTGGTGGTGGTGGCTGTGCTGGGGGGCTCCCACCTCAGTCTCGAAGCCGAGCACCTGGGCGCGGTACTTGCAGAGGGAGCAGTTCATGGCGGTGTCGCCCCGCACCACCTCCTCGATCCGTTCCACAAACGTGTCGAGCACGCCGGGGTGATCGCCCAGATAGGAGGCCTTGAGAAATTCGATCTGCGGGTGATCGGCCGCCACCCGATCGGTGTGCTGCAGGATCCGGCTCACCAGCACGCCGGAGAACAGAAAATAGGGGAACACCAGGATGCGGCGGAATCCCAGTTTCACGGCGTGGCGCAGGCCGGGCTCCACCAGGGGGAAGGTGACCCCGGAATACACGGTCTCCCCCCAGCCGAAGCCGAAGCCCTCCACCAGCATCCGGGTCACCTTGGCCACATTGGAGTTGGCATCGGGATCGGACGATCCCCGTCCCACCACCACCAGCAGGGTGTCGTGCAGCGGCACCGGTGGCCGGCCGCTGGCGGTCGCCTGCGCCAGGGCCTCCTGCAGGCGGCCGGCGGCCGCCTGGATCATCTTGCGGTCGACCCCCAGTTCGCGGCCGTAGTCGATCCGCAGTCCGGTCTCGGCGCTGTAGGTGTTCAGCACGGAGGGGATGTCGTTCTTGGCGTGACCAGCGGCGAACAGCATCGCCGGCACCGCCAGCACATGCTCCACGCCGCGTGCCCGCAGGGCGTCGAGGCCGTCGCGCAGGATCGGCCGTGCAAATTCCAGGTAGCCGTGCTCCACAGGGATCTCCGGCAGGCGCTGCCCCAGGGCCTCGGCCAGGGAGGCGAATTCACCCACCGCCAGGCGATTGCGGCTGCCGTGCCCGCACACCAGCACACCGATGCGCCCGTGGGGTCCGTACTGCAGGTTCGGGCGAGGAGCCGCCAGCGGGGAGCCAGAGGACATGGGAACACGCATCTGTGGGCGGACCCTATCGCCGCCTGCTCAGGCGGCTGAGGCTGGATGTCTGGCGGTCACCCCGGTGCCGGCGGTCTGCGGCGGGCCGCAGAGGAGCGCTGGGGTGGCGAAGATGGGGGTACAGGGCTCCATGCC
>JBEDAU010000007.1:0-3138 GCA_041177605.1 Cyanobacteriota bacterium
CCATCGAACAGAAGGTGCCGTTTGTATGCTTCACCGCCACCGGCGGCGCGCGCATGCAGGAAGGTCTGCTGAGCCTGATGCAGATGGCCAAGACCAACGCCGCACTCACGCGGCTGGCCAAAAAGGGCCTGCCTTACGTCAGCGTACTGACCGACCCGACCATGGGCGGTGTGAGTGCGGGCTTCGCCTTTATGGGCGATGTGGTGATTGCCGAGCCCAAGGCACTGATCGGCTTTGCCGGCCCGCGGGTGATTGAGTCCACCGTGCGCGTGACCCTGCCCGAGGGCTTCCAGCGCGCGGAGTTCCTGCAGGAAAAAGGTGCGGTCGACTTCATCTGCGACCGCCGCGAACTGCGCAAGACGGTGGCCAGCGTGCTGGCGATGCTGCAGCGCCAGCCGGCCGATGCAGTGAGCTGACCGGACAAGTCAGCCGATCACCAGCCCATCAACACCTGGTGCTGCACCGGGGTGAGCACCATGGACGCGATCTGCAGCCCCACCAGCAGCGCGAGCGGCGACAGGTCAACCCCGCCCACCAGGGGCAGCAGCCGGCGCAGCGGCCGCAGCATCGGCGCGCACAGGCGGTCGACCACATCGCCCAGGGGCGAGTCCGCACGCACCCACGACAGGATGGCGTAGATCAGCACCAGGCCCATGGTGGTGGAGATGGCCAGCCGGACCACGCCGAACAGCGCCAGCAAGGGCAGCGCGGCCGGGCCGGCCTTGGCCCCGGCCAGCGTCCACAGGATGGCGTATTGGCCCATCTCGATGATCCATGCCGCCACCAGGCAGGCCCAGTCCCAGCGGCCCTTGGGCCGCAGCAGGCGGCGCAGCGGCAGCACCAGCCAGTCGGACAGGGCCAGCACGAAGCGGCCCAGGGGGTTACCGAAGGGCACGCGCTGGGCCTGCATCCAGGCCCGCAGCAGGCAGGCGCCGCCCAGCAGCGCGGTGGCCACATCCAGCAGCAGGGAGATGATCTGGAACAGCATGTCGTGGGATGATATCGGCGTGAGCACCACCACACTGACCGAGTTGCCTCTGTTCCCCCTGGGGACCGTGCTGTTCCCGGGCGGCGTGCTGCCGCTGCGCATCTTCGAGGTGCGCTACCTCGACATGATCGGCCGCTGCTGGAAAGAAGGCCGCCCCTTCGGCGTGGTGTCGCTGACGCAGGGGCACGAAGTGCGCCGCCCCGACGCCACCGAAAGCTTTGCGCAGGTGGGCACGCTGGCGCACGTCACCCACTTCGAGGCGCCCCAGCCGGGCCTGATGATGATCCGCAGCGTGGGCGGGCAAAGGTTCCGGCTGGCCGAGTCGCGGCAACTCAAGCACGGCCTGTGGACAGGCGCCGCCGAGACGCTGCCCGACGACCCCGAAGTGCCCGTGCCAGAAGACCTGCAGCCCGTGGCCCGCGCGCTGGGCGAGGTGCTGACCCGGCTGAAGGCGCAAATGAGCGCAGAACTCCCGCCAGAGCAGGCGGCCCGCGCGGAATTGCAGTTTCCGTTTGCCGAACCGTGGCGGCTGGACGATTGCGCTTGGGTGGCGAACCGGTGGTGCGAGTTGCTGCCGGTTGCGGCGGTGGAGAAGCAGAGGATGATGGAACTGGGGAGTCCGTTGATGAGGTTGGAGTTGGTGGGGGATGTGGTGGTATTTCAACGGTCTGCTTGACCGCGTTGCGCTGAATAGACTCCGAAAGCAATGAAAGTCGCAGTCGTGGGTTTAGGCTATGTAGGTTTGGCGAATGCCCTGCTTCTCGCGCAGCACAATGAAGTTGTTGCATTGGATATAGTCCCTGAAAAGGTGGCGCTGCTCAACGATAAGCGCACCCCAATACAGGATACTGAAATCGAAGCCTTTCTAGCTCACAAGCCACTTACCTTCCGTGCTACCTTGGACAAGCGTGAGTGCGCTGCCCCCGGGGATTCGTAGCAGGTAGGTCTAGAGTCCGATCAACCCGACAAGGAGATCGGACCGATGAAGAAGCGATACACAGAGGAACAGATCATTGGCTTTCTGCGTGAGGCCGATGCCGGGCTGCCGGTCAAGGAGTTGTGCAGGAAGCATGGCTTCAGCGAGCCGAGCTACTACGCCTGGAAGGCTAAGTTCGGAGGCATGAACGTGTCGGATGCGCAGCGCCTGAAGGCGCTGGAGGCCGAGAACACGAAGCTCAAGAAGCTGCTGGCCAACTCGATGCTTGAGATCGACGCGATGCGTGAGGTGCTCAAGGGAAAGTAGTGGCCGTGGCGGCACGCCGCGAGGTGGTGCGGCAGCTGCAGGGGCTGGGCCTGAGTGAACGTCAGGCCCTGAAGCTGGTGGGCATGAGCGCCAGCACCCTGCGCTACGAACCTCGCGATGACGGCAACGGCCGATTGCGCGAGCGCCTGACGGAGCTCGCCGGCCAACACCGCCGCCACGGCTACCGAATGCTGCACAGCCGGCTGCGGATCGACGGCTGGGCGATCAACGTCAAGCGCACCTACCGGGTCTACCGCGAGGAGGGGCTCATGGTGCGCAAGCGCCGGCGCAAGAAGCTGCCCGTGCCCGAGCGGCAACCCCTGGTGCGGCCGATGCAACCCAACGAGGTGTGGAGCATGGACTTTGTGTTCGATGAACTGGCCAGTGGCCGACGTGTGAAGACGCTGACGGTGGTGGACGACTGCAGCAAAGAGGCGGTGCAGATCGCCGTGGACACATCGATCCCGGCGCTGTACGTCACGCGGGTGCTCGATCAGGTGAAGGCTGAACGCGGTCTGCCCAAGGTGATTCGCACCGACAACGGCCCGGAGTTCGCCGGGAGAACCATGCAGACCTGGGCGGCCAGGAACGGGGTCGAACTGCGCTTCATCCAGCCAGGCAAGCCAGTGCAGAACGCCTACATCGAGAGCTTCAACAGCCGCTTCCGAGATGAATGCCTGTCCCAGCATTGGTTCGCCAGCCTGAGCCACATGCGCAGCGTCATCGACAACTGGCGCCAGGACTACAACCACCACCGGCCGCACAGCACCCTTGGGTACGTGCCGCCGGCTGTGTTCGCCGCCCGATGCCGCCAGCATGCTGACGGCATCGAGGAAACCACCGCATCAATTACGATGCAAAGCCCTGGGCTCTAGATCCAAGCGCTACTAAACCCGGGGGCAGCGCA
>JBEDAU010000008.1:0-7198 GCA_041177605.1 Cyanobacteriota bacterium
CGTCGATGCCAATGGACGGCAGGTCGCGAGGGTGCCGTCGCGCTGGGGGAGCGTGCGAGCACATCCCACCCCAAACGCCATCAACAGGCTCTGGGTGATGACCCTGCTCGCTGCCCTCGACCCGTGCAATCGTGCAGGGGCGCATCGACCGCTGAGCCGGTGGCCGGATTCAGCCGAGCCGCCTGGTGACGTCTCACGGCTTCGGCGCCACTGAGCAGGGCCGAACCGAGCAGCAGCGCTGCAAATCCCTGGCGCAGCCGCCTGTCGCTGAGGCGTGGCGCCAGGCGCTGAGCGATCACCGCCCCGGCGGCCCCACCCCCCAGCAGAGGCAAGAGCAGCGGCAGGCTGGCGGCGGGCCAGTGGCCCAGGGCCGCGAGCGCCACCACGGCGTTGCCCGCGATCAACAGCAGGCTGGTGGCGCTCGCCCGCTGCATCGGCAGGCCTGCCAGTAGCACCAGGGCCGGCACGATCGCAAAACCACCGCCCACCCCGGCGATGCCCGTGAGCAGACCCACCAGCACACCCTCGCCCGCCAGCAGCAGGTCTTGCCGCACCCCCTGCTTGGAGCGACCAGCCGATGGGGCATCCGGCACGGATCCGGTGCGGCGACCGGTGAGCAGCCAGGCGGCCGTGCTGGCCGCCACGGCAAACACCCCCAGCTGCACCGGCTCCGGCACAGAGCCGGCCTTCACCTAGCTGCCACCGATCCAGCTGCCGGCCAGGGCCGGCAATCCCAGGATCAGCGCCGGGCGCGGCGCAAACTGGCGCCGGCGCAGGTAGGGGCCGAGGTTGCCCAGGGCCAGCAGCATCACCACCAGCAGCGACAGGGGCACCGCCTCCTTGGTGGGCAGGGCGGCAGCGCTGACCAGCAGGGGCAGCAGCAGGATCGACCCGCCAGCCCCCAGCAGCGCGAGCAGAAAGCCGATCAGGGCACCGCCACCGGCCAGCAGGGCGAGGCCGGCCATCGCCATCAGAGGCTCACCTTGTTCCAGGGCATCAGGGCCAGCAGGCGGGCCATGCCGCAGAAGCCACTGACGCCGGCGAACACCAGGCCAGCGCCCACAAACCAAGTGAGCAGGATCCAGGCGGGGGCCACGGTGTGGCTGAGGATCAGGCCAAGCAGCACCAGCGAGCCGGCGGCGATCTGCACCTGCCGCATCAGCGGCAGCGGCGCGTGGCTGAGTCTGCGCAGCGGCAGGCCGGTCTGCTGCCAGCTGGGGATGCCCCCCTCCAGATCACTGAGCGGTTGGCCATGGCCGCGTTGCAGCAGGATCTCCACCCCCTTGGCGCTGCGCTTGCCGCTCTGGCAGACCAGCACCAGGGGGACCTGGGGGAGATCGGCCTGGGCCAGGCGGGAGAGGGGCACGTTGAGGCTGCCGGGGATGTGGCCGCCGGCGAACTCCATCGGTTCACGCACATCGATCACGGCAACGCTCTGGTTGGCGAGCCGGTCGGCCAGGTCGTGGGGGGAGAGGTGCTGGGTCATGGGTGTCGGGAGGGAGCGATCAAGGGGCTGTCACCGGATGGGCAGAGAGGGATCAGCCGACGACGCCCGCGAGCGGGTAGCCCTCATCGCCCCAGCGGCGCAGGCCGCCGCGCAGGTTGGCCACCTGGATGCGACCGGAATGGAGCAGCTGCTGACTGACCAGCAGCGCACCGCCTCCGGCGGCAGCCGAGGGCAGGGGAGAGGCAGAGGTGGCGGCCATGCACGGAACTGCACAGACTTTATGAGTGTATGCGCATACAGCCAAAAGGGTGATCGCCGAGCGCCCCCCGTGCGCCCAGCGCTGCCGTTGCCGCAGAACCGCTGGCTCGATCCACGCGGAATCGGCGTGGAAGGGCCTGGGGCGGCAGGCGGCCCCTGATCAGCGCAGACCTCACCAACGCCGACAGCACATCGTGCTTGGCTCGCCATACCCCAATCAGGGTGAGCAGCTGGTCTTTGATGTCAAACGGGGCGCCATGGATCGCGCCCGTCGGAGCGGGAGTTGGCGTGCTGGCGGGCACGCGGTTCGCAGAACCGCCCTTGCATGGACGGAAACAGGAACTCCTCCAGGCCACCGCCAGCTGAACAGCGGTTTACTTTGAAGTTGAGGGGAGGCCCGGGAGCCAACCCAACCCTCACCCTCCAACAGAGTCCGGCCAGGGATCACCCGAGCCGGTGCGCACAGCGGAGGTGCGCCAACGATGCGACACACAACCGTGAACCCGATGATGCAGCGCGAGCGTCATCCCGTAGCCGCAGAGAGCGATACGCCAGGTCTGTTTCCCGCTTGTTGATTCCCCGGGCTGCATAGCCCGGGCCGGGATCACAGCCGAGAAGGTCAAGCCCCGAGCATCTCTTCTCCCAGACGTGATCTCCATTCCTGATCTGCCAGGCCAAAGACAGGCGACGCGTAACACCACAGACACCCGACCCGATCGAGCCCCAGATGCCAAGGCGATGATCCGCGACCGGTGCTAAGGCGCCCCCCACGGGGCGCCTTCCTGTTGGGGTGATCATCACCGGGCCACAGCTGCGCTGCTCGGACGCGCTCTCGATCCCCCCTGGCGATCCGCCCCTTGGCGGCAACCGACTGGCCGGCGGTGTGGGCTCTGCTGGAGCCGGTGTTGCGAGCTGGTGAATCCTTTCCCCATGAGCCAGCCATCAGCGAGGCCGAGGCCCAGCTGGCCTGGGTGGAGCAGACCCAGGCGGTGATGGTGGCCGTGGATGCGGCAGGAGCTGTGGTGGGCACCTATTACCTCAGGCCCAATTCCCTCGTACTCGGCGCCCATGTGGCCAACGCTGGGTACGTGGTGGCCGAGTACTGCCGCCGGCGGGGCAACGGGAGCCGCCTCTGCCAGCACTCGCTGCAGGCGGCGCGGCAGCTGGGGTTCCGGGCGATGCAGTTCAAGCTGGTGGTCAGCACCAACACCGCCGGGATCCGCTGCTGGCAGCGCAACGGCTTTCAGGTGGTCGGAACCCTGCCGGGTGCGTTCCGCCACAAGCGGCTGGGTTATGTAGACGCCCTCGTGATGATCCAGGCCTTGGTGGAGGGGCTGATGCCATGAAGGTGCTGCCCCTGCGGCTGACGCCGGGAGCCGACCTGCGCCGGGCGCTGGAGGCCTGGATGGGAGCACAGGAGGAACAGGGCGGTTGTCTCATCAGCGCCGTCGGCAGCCTGTCGGTGGCCCAGCTGCGCTTGGCGGGAGCCACCGAGGCCACAGCGATCCACAGCGAGCTGGAGATCCTCAGCCTCTCGGGCACCCTCTCGCCCGATGGCGCACATCTGCACATCGCGGTAGCCGACAGCCAGGGTGCGGTGATCGGCGGCCATCTCTGCGCCGGCTCGCTTGTGCACACCACCGCGGAGCTGGTGATCGGCCTGCTGCCGGAGTGGCGGTTCAGCCGGGAGCTGGATCTGGCTACCGGCTACGCCGAGCTACGGATCACTCCCCGGGCTCTGTGCTGAGGCGCGGCACCCGGTACTCCCCCTGCAGAAACACCAGCCAGGCCACTCCGGCGCTGATGCCGCCGGTCCAGTCGCTCCGCAGCAGCTCCACGATCGACACCGTGCTGGCGCCGATGCGCAGGCCGCGCAGCAGGAAGCGCCCCAGCTTCTCCAGCGTCTCCTGGTTCACCGTCATCGGCTGGGGCCAGTGCAGAGGCGTTTCAGGTTGGCGGAAGGGCGGCGGGTGTTGTCAGTTGGGCGATCGCTGCCGAAGGCACGCCCACCTGCTGGGCGATCAGCAGCACCAGCTGCTCGAGCCGGGCGAAGCGTTGCTCCAGGGCCTGGAGCTCTGCGATGCCGGCTTTGCCGACCGTTGCCCCCGTGCCCTTCCCACCTGAGGGAGGTTTGGGCTTGGGAGGGGGCAGCAGGGACTCAGTCCGCCCAAGGCCGCAGGCTCGCTCCCGGCCCATGGGACCGGGCACCTGCTCAGCCTGGGGCGTACACCGCCGGGGCTCTGCTTCAGGTGCCAAGTCGGCAGAGCCGCCCCTGTTCTGAGACCACTCACCCGTTCACCTCATCAATGGTGATCTCCTGCTCCCAGGCTTTGGCGATCGAGCGATCCAGTCGCCGCAGCAGCGCCACGAAGCTCTCCCCCTCGCGCCGCACCAGCATCACCGGACAGTCGTAACTGGTGCTGGCGGAGGCCACACAGTCGATCGGGCCGACACGCCCCACCGTGATGTCGCCGCCTTCTTCCAGGATCGCTTCGATGTTGGGGTAGGCCATGAAATGGGTGACGTGGGGGCTTGGGGCGGCTTTCAGTCGGCTGGTTCTGAGAGCTGCAGCATCAACGTCGAGGCACTGAGCGGCGAGGGGCGAAACCCGAGCGAGCGGTAGAACGCGGCCGCCTGCTCGTCGATCGCATGCACCAGCAGGGCTCTGGCGCCGATCAGGCGCCTGGCGGCAAGGCTGCGTCGCAGCGCATCGGCCACCAGGGCGCGGCCCAGGCCCTGGCCCTGATGGCGACGATCCACCGCGAGCCGGCCCAGCACGACAACGGGAAGGGGGTCGGGCATGTTGCGGCGCAAGGCACCGGGCACCTCCGCCAGCACGATCGCCCCAGCCGACAGGCAGGCATAGGCGATCACGGCGTTGCCCTCATCTGGGCAGAGCACCACGGTGCGCGACACCCCTTGGCGCTCATTCGCCAGGGCCCGCTGCTCCAGCCAGCGGTTCAAGGCGGCGTTGCCGCAGTCGAAGCCTTCCAGCTGATGCTGCGCTCCGATGGGCTCAGGCGGGCGCATGCCAGGGCTGCGGCAGGTCGAGCAGGCGCTCGATGCTGCCCTGATCTTGGGCGGCAGCGCCGGAATCCTCCAGATCCGCCAGCAGGGCCGTGGTCTGCTCTGGCGTGAGCGAGAACAGGGTGCGATCGAGGAGCACATCCCGCGCCCGCTCCTGGCAGCTGCGCAGGATGAATTCGGTGCGGCTGATCCCTTCTTCCGCTGCGGCCTGATCAATCAACTGGCGCTGCTCAGCCGAGGCCCGCAGCTGCAGCACCTGATCGCGCGCCATCGCCCCACTCTCGTTGTCAAGACATTGTAGTGCGCCCGTTTAGGCCGGTTGGTACACCGCCAGGGCGGCCTGCAGCCGCTCCTGATGCTCATGGCGCAGCTCCGGCGGGGCTTCGATGCGGATGCCGGCACCAAAGGCAAACAGCCAGGTGCGCAGGTCGATGTCGCGCTCCACGGTCCAGGGAGGCAGATCAAGCTCCACCGGATAGGGGTGAGTGTCTGAGGAGCTGCCGGGCTCCAGCACGTGCGGGGCGTTGGGGTGGTGCCACCAGTGCTCGCCGGCCAGAGACTTGGAGAAGCGGGTGTGCTCGATCGGGTAGCGCTGCAGGCCCTCGCGGATGAAGGCAAAGCACCAGCCCTGGCAGCAGAAGCGCAGCGTCACCAGCTGCTTGGCGCGAATCCGGGCATTGGGGCTGGCCAGCCGCAGCTGGGTTTTGAGGTCGCTGCCGAAGTAGATGCCGCCGCTGTGATGCAGCAACAGCTCCAGACGCCGCAGGGCCTGGCTGTGGGCCTCATCGCTACGCCGATTGCCCCGCTCGCTGCGGCGCAGGGCCAGACGGTCGATCCGTTCGCTGCGGATCAGGCCCACGCCGGTGCCGATGGCGTCCTCCTCGTAGACGAGATACCAGCCGATGTTGTGGAAGAGCAGCTGCAGCGGCCAGACGCGAAACGAGCCGTTGGGGCTGTCCGGGAAGGAGCCCACCGAGACGTAGCGCTCCAGCTCGATGCGGCGCCGCTCCACGATCGCCGTCTCCAGCGCCTCGGCCTGGCGTTCGGCGGCCAGGGAATCGGGCCGCACCAGGGCGCTGCTCACGATCGAGCGGTTGGCGAAGGCCCGCACCGGGGTCGCCGTGTCGAGTGCAATGCCGCCCCATTGGAGCCGTTGCTCCAGTTCAGCCAGCAGATCCTGGGCAGTGGGATCGGCCAGCCGGCCGGCGGCCTGGCTCACCACCCCATGGATCTCCCGCAACCGGTGGGCCGAGAGCAGGGCGGTACCGATGGCGTAGCCATGGCGCAGGTTGTCGTTGCGATGGCGGAAGCCGTAGGGGGTGAGCAGCTTCTCGAGGTCTTTGCGCAGGGTGGCCGCCTCGCCGCTCAGGTAGGCGCCGGGGATGGTTTCCGTCTGGGCGATCAGGTGCTCGGGCAGAGGGGTGCCGGCTTCCCGATCAAAGGGTTGCTGCAGCAGGTGGCGCAGCAGCGTGAACACCCGCTGGAACACCGGCGTATCACCCAGGGGTGGGACGCCACCGTGCACCCCACCAGGCCCCGGCTCCCCTGACTGCAGGGGTACTGGCGGTGGCGGCTGGATCGGTGCGAGCGAGGTCTCGCTCTGGCCGAAGCCGTTGGCGGCCAGCCAGGCCAGATCGGAGCGGATGGCAGCCGCGTCGCCGTAGCACTCGCCGTGCAGCCGGCGCAGGTAGGCGGCGGCCTGATCGGCAAGATCGCCTTCTGGAAGCGGCGAGACGATTGCCTCCAGCTCGGCGCGGCTGGCGGGGTCGGCGGCGGAGAGTTCCGGGTAGGTGCTCAGCAGGCGCAGCAGGTAGAGGAGCCGCTCGAGATCCAGCAGCCGGGAGTAGCCATGCAGGGCAAAGTGCTTCTCGCGGTTGCGGGCCGAGCGGATGCGGTGATCCAGCCGGGCCAGCTCGTCGCGCAGCAGCGGTTGGAGTTCCCGCTGGTGGGTGGGCACCACCGCCACCACCGCCGCGAATCCCTCAGCGCGCGAGGGTCCGAACACTGGGTCGGCCAAAGCGGCGGCCATCTCGCGGATCACCGGCTCGGGCACCAGCCGTTTGCGGGTCTGGTTCCACTGGAGACACGTAGCCAGCGGGGTGTAGAGCCACCAGCCGATCCACTCCACCGGTGCGGGCAGGCTCAGGGCCTGGGTGATCGCCAGGCGCCAGGGGCGGCGGGCGTGGGTGGCATCCACGATCACCGGAATGCCGGCGGCCACCGACTCGCGGATGCGCTGGTGCAGCAGGGCCTCGATGTCGCGCCAGGGGCCCTGCACGGCCGCGTCACCGAACAGCTCGCCGCGCACCACATCGGTGGAGAGCACCACCGCACCGGTGAGCTGGGCAAGCACGCCAGCCAGGGTGGTCTTGCCGCTGGCGGGCGGGCCGATGAGCAGGTGGCAGCGCAGGGGCGTGGGCCGGTCGCCGGGCGGGGAAATGGGCATCCGCGCAGCCTGGCCGCTGC
>JBEDAU010000009.1:0-5074 GCA_041177605.1 Cyanobacteriota bacterium
TGTGCGAGCACTTCCACATCCCCTTCCAGAGCGGCGACGACGCCGTGCTCAAGGCGATGGCCCGCGGCTACACAGTGGATCGCTACCGCCGCATCCTCGAGCGCATCCGCGAGCGCATGCCCGATGCCGCCATCAGTGCCGATGTGATCGTGGCCTTCCCCGGTGAGACCGACGCCCAGTACCGGCGCACCCTCGCGTTGATCGAGGAGATCGGCTTCGATCAGGTCAACACGGCCGCCTACTCGCCGCGGCCCAACACCCCCGCCGCCGACTGGCCCAACCAGCTCAGTGAAGACGTCAAGGTGGAGCGGCTGCGGGAGCTCAACGCCCTGGTGGAGCGCAAGGCGAAGCAGCGCAGCGCCCGCTACGCCGGCCGCATCGAGCAGATCCTGGTGGAGGGCCGCAACCCGAAGGATCCGGCGCAGGTGATGGGCCGCACCCGCACCAATCGCCTCACCTTCTTCCCGGGCCACCGACCCGATGGCGCCGCTATCCAGGCCGGCGAGCTGGTGGATGTGCGGATCGACGAGGTGCGCGCCTTCTCCCTGAGCGGCACACTGGCCTGAGTTTCAGCCCCAGCGGCGCCGGCACACCCGTCGCCCAGCGGGCTGGCCCCTGTCGTCTGCCCTGCTCGCCTCCATCGATGCCCGCTGCCGCCAGCTCCGCCACCCGTTCCGCTGGTCCGCTTCAGGTGGGCCTGATCTTCGGCGGGGCCTCCGGTGAGCACGCCGTGTCGATCCGCTCGGCCGCCACGGTGGCGCGGGGCCTGGCCTGCGGCAGCAACGCCAGCCGCTACCGCACCCGCTGCTTCTACATCGACCCGGACGGGCGCTGGTGGGGACCGGAGCTGGCTGAAACGGTGCTGGAGCAGGGAACCCCGGCCAGTGCCGGTCAGCTGGAGGCGGCTGCGGCGCGGAGCGGCCAGCCCCTGGACCGGGGTGGCTTCCGCGGCTTCCCCGATGGCGCCCTGGCGGTGGATGTGTGGTTTCCGGTGCTGCACGGCCCCAATGGCGAGGACGGCACGATCCAGGGCCTGTTCACCCTGATGGGCGTGCCCTACGTGGGCTCAGGGGTGCTGGGCTCGGCCGTGGGCATGGACAAACAGGCGATGAAGGCCGCCTTCGCCGCCGCCGGGCTGCCCCAGGTGCCCTATGCCTGTGTCCATGCCGGCGAACTCCAGCCAGACTCGGGCACGGGTCCAGGGGCGCTGCTGGAGCGGCTGGAACAGCACCTGGGCTACCCCTGCTTCGTGAAACCCGCCAACCTGGGCTCCTCGGTGGGGATCAGCAAGGCGACCAACCGCGACCAACTGCTGGCGGGCCTGGCGGTCGCCGCGGCCCTCGACGCCCGCCTCGTGGTGGAACAGGGCGTCAGCGCCCGCGAGCTGGAATGTGCCGTCAAAGGGGGTGGGTGCGCGCCGCTGCAGGCGTCGGTGCTGGGCGAAATCTGCTTTGACGCCGACTGGTACGACTACGACACCAAATACAGCGAGGGGAAGAGCAGCACGGTGATCCCCGCTGCCGTGCCGGCATCCATCGCAGACAGGGCCAGGGCGATGGCGATTCAGGCCTGCCAGGCCGTCCACGCCCTGGGCCTGGCCCGCGTGGACTTCTTCTACTGCGAGGCCACGGGCGACATCTGGCTCAACGAGATCAACACCCTGCCCGGCTTCACCAGCCAGAGCATGTATCCGATGCTGTGGGCCGCCAGCGGTGTGACCCTCGACGCGTTGGTTCACGAATTGATCGAAGGGGCGAGACAATGGCAGCGCTCCACGTCGGGGGGAGGCCCATCGGCATGAGTCAGGGTCTGCTGTGGCTGCCGCTACTACTGGTTTTTGTGCTGCTCACAGCCCTGGGCTGGCTGGAGCGGCGCCGCCAGCGCCTCTTCCGGGAGTGGGCCGAAGGGGCCGAACTCGCCAAGCTCGACGGCTGCGGCGCCGCCCGGCTGGTGGATGGGGTGCTGAGCTGGGCCAGCTTTGAGGCCGGCCAGCTCAAGGAGACCGATGCCTTTGTGATCAAGCAGCTGGAGCTGGTGGAGCTGCTGGCCCTCCGCTCCGGCGAGGCCCCCCTTACGGAGGAGGCCCAGGGGGCTTGCCGGCTGCGGCTGGTGGGAGGCGGCGTGCAGAAGGACCTGCCGTTTGCCGATGCGGAGCGGGCCCGCCGCTGGATCGCCGAACTGATGGCCCGTTCCCGCTGCGAACTGTGACCCAGGCCGTGCGCCCCCCCGGGGCCGAGCGCCGCCGTCTGATGCGTCGCCAGCGGCGGCTCGAGCGGCTGCGCAATGCCTGGCGCCTGCTGGTGCTGCTCGGTCTGAGTGGGGGCCTCGGGTATGCCCTGTTGCGCCAGGGCTGGACGCTGACCAGCCCCAACCAGGTGGAGGTGATCGGCAGCCGCCAGGTGAGCCGCGAGCAGGTGGTGATGGCTGCGGAGCTCCACTTCCCCCTGCCCCTCCTGACGCTGCAGCCCCGGCAGGTGGCCGCGGATCTCACCGCGGCCCTGCCGGTGGAGCAGGTGCAGGTCAGCCGGTTGATGGCCCCCCCTCGCCTGCGGGTGACACTGGTGGACCGCCAGGCGGTAGCCCGGGCCCAGCGCCGCACCAGCCAGGGCCTGGAGAGCGGCTACGTGGATCGGCTGGGCAACTGGATGAGCAGCCGTCAGGGCCAGAACCTGGCCGCGAACCTGCGCAGCCCGCTGGTGGTGCTGGGGTGGACCCCACGGCATCGGCCCAGCCTGGTGCTGGTGCTCAACGCTCGCCAGCGGATCGGCAAGGATCTGCGCGTCATCCGCTTTGAACCCGGCGGCAGCCTCTGGCTGGAGAGTGCCAGCCTGGGCCAGGTGAGGCTCGGACCACCGGATCAGCAGCTACCCCGGCGCCTGGATGTGCTCGAGCACCTGGTCAGGCAGCTGCCCTCAGCCGTCAGGGGACGCAAGCTTCAGTCGATTGACCTCAGCGATCCGGAGCAGCCGGAGCTCGGCCTACCCGGGCCAGCCCCACGGGGTGACAAGGGCCGGAGCGACCCCTGAGTGCCCGCCGGGCCACCTGGGGTTGCGTACGCCAACCCAGACACGGATTGCACTCCGCGCCTAAAAACGCCAAGGTATGACATCCGTCTGTGTGGCGGACCCACCCCACCGACATAATGCAGCCCTTGACCCACGTCCCCACCTCACCCATGGCGAACGACGCCGGCATCGTGCCAAGCCAGTCGGCCCGGATCGAGGTGATCGGCGTCGGCGGAGGCGGCAGCAACGCGGTCAACCGGATGATTGCCTCCGATCTGCAGGGGGTGGGCTATCGCGTTCTCAACACCGACGCCCAGGCCCTGCTGCAGTCGGCCGCCCAGCAGCGCATTCAGCTCGGCCAGAAGCTGACCCGCGGCCTGGGGGCCGGTGGCAACCCCGTGATCGGCGAGAAGGCGGCGGAGGAATCCCGCGCTGAACTGCAACAGTCCCTCCAGGGCGCCGATCTGGTGTTCATCGCCGCCGGCATGGGCGGCGGCACCGGCACTGGAGCCGCTCCGATTCTGGCCGAGGTGGCCAAGGAGGTGGGGGCCCTCACGGTGGGGATCGTCACCAAGCCCTTCGGCTTCGAGGGGCGCAAGCGCCTGCGTCAGGCCGAGGAGGGCATCGACCGCCTCGCCGAGCACGTCGACACCCTGATCGTGATCCCCAATGACCGGCTGCGGGATGCGATCGCCGGCGCTCCGCTCAACGAGGCATTCCGCACGGCCGACGACGTGCTGAGAGCAGGCGTCAAGGGCATCACCGACATCATCACCCGTCCCGGCCTGGTCAATGTGGACTTCGCCGATGTGCGCTCGGTGATGGCCGATGCCGGCACCGCCCTGCTCGGGATCGGTGTGGGCTCCGGTCGCAACCGGGCGATCGATGCGGCCCAGGCGGCCATGACCAGCCCCCTGCTCGAATCCGCCCGGATCAACGGGGCCAAAGGCTGTGTGATCAACATCAGCGGCGGCAAGGACATGACCCTGGAGGACATGACCACCGCCTCGGAAGTGATCTACGACGTGGTCGACCCCGACGCCAACATCATCATCGGCGCGGTGGTGGATGAGGCCCTCGAGGGCGAGATCCACGTCACTGTGATTGCCACCGGCTTCGAGAGCGGCGGCACCTATCGCCCTGAGCGCGCCGCCCCGAGCTTCGCCGATTCACTCGCCACCACCGCTGAAGAGCGTGGCGCGATGATCCCGCCCTTCCTGCTCAACCGCCAGACCCGCATCGAGTAGGCCCTTCCGTGGCTTCTGCGAGCCTGCCATTCCGGCGGCTTCGCAGAGCCAGAGGCCCTGCAATCGATGCGCTCTTCTGCCTGGAGCCATTCGCCAAGAGCCGCTGGTTCCCCGTGCTGGCGGTCCGGATCTGTCCCGATTTGCGAATAGTGCAAACAATGGCAGTTCTGAGCCGCTGTTTGCGAGATGTGCCTAGAAGTGTGCGAACCGGATGGTGGGCCGCTGCTCTGCGCCCCGTGGCGGCTTCACCCCTTCGGCCGAGAAGAAGATGGTGACCCGGAGTCCACGCCTGCCCTGAGCATCCCGTGTGGCTGCTCCCTTCCGGTCCTGACCAGATTTGGGCGTCGGGGCCGCGTGGGTCCGAGTCGCGGCAATGCTAGCAATGGCCCAGGCCGCCCCTTGCCCTGTGCCCCAACGCCCCGGTGATCTGATCCTGCGCAAGCAGGCGGGCCTGCCGATCACGGTGCTCACCGCCTGGGATGCCCTCTCCGCTGCGTTGGTGGCCGAGGCCGGCGCCGATGCGGTGCTGGTGGGCGACTCGCTGGCGATGGTGGTGCTGGGCCACGCCACCACCCTGCCGGTCACCCTCGACGAGATGCTGCACCACTGCCGCGCCGTTGGCCGCGGAGTGGAGGCGGTGGGGTCGCACCGCCCGCTGCTGATCGCCGACCTGCCCTTCCTGAGCTACCAGTGCGGCATCGACGAGGCCGTGGCCGCCGCCGGCCGGGTGCTCAAGGAGAGCCCGGCGGTGGCCGTGAAGCTGGAGGGTGCCGAGCCTGAAACCCTGGCCGTGATCGATCGGCTCGTGCGCCACGGCATCCC
>JBEDAU010000010.1:0-5448 GCA_041177605.1 Cyanobacteriota bacterium
AACCTGGAGGCGGTGCGGGGCCTGGGCGTGGACCCCGACGAGCTCGTGGAGGTGGGCGTGAACTGCTCCCTGCAGCAGTTGCTGGAGCATGGCTTCTTCCACGCCGATCCCCACCCGGGCAACCTGCTGGCCCTGCCCGATGGCCGCCTGGCCTATCTGGATTTCGGCATGATGAGCACGGTGAGCCGGGAGAGCCGGACCGGCCTGATCCAGGCGGTGGTGCACCTGGTGAACCGCAACTTCAGCAAGCTCTCCAAAGACTTTGTAGCGCTCGGCTTCCTGGCGGAAGACGTCAATCTCGAGCCGATCGTGCCGGCCTTCGAGAGCGTCTTTGGCCAGGCCCTGGAGATGGGGGTGAGCCGCATGGACTTCAAGGCCGTCACCGACGACCTGAGCGGCGTGATGTACCGGTTCCCCTTCCGGGTGCCGCCCTACTACGCCCTGATCATCCGCTCGCTGGTGACCCTGGAAGGCATCGCCCTCAGCGTGGACCCCGACTTCAAGATTCTCGGCGCCGCCTACCCCTACTTTGCCCGCCGGCTGATGGAGGACCCCGACCCCAGCCTGCGCAACAGCCTCAGGGAGATGCTGTTCGACGGCGACGTGTTCCGCTGGCAACGGCTCGACAACCTGGTCGCCAGCGCCGCCCAGGGCAGCCAGCTCGATCTCGACGGGCTGCTGGATCAGGTGCTCGATTTCCTCTTCTCCGCCAATGGCGGCCTGCTGCGCCAACAGCTGGTGGAGGCGCTGGTGGAGCGGGTGGATGCGCTGGCCTGGCAGACGGCCCTGCGGCTGGGCAAACGGCTACCCCAACGGCTGCAGCCCCCCGGCCTGCGGCTGCGCCGGCTAGAGAGCGGAACGGATCCCCTGCTGGACCTCGAACCGATCCGCCAGCTGGTCGCCATCCTGCAGGCTCTGCCCGGGTTTGAGCCCCAGCTGCTGCTCAAGCGGCTGCCGCGCCTGCTGGGGGAACCGGAAGTGCGGCGGATGGGGGCCGACCTGGCCCGGGGCCTGGCCGAGCGCAGCGTGGTGCGGCTGCTGCGCGATGTGCTGGTGCCACCCCGGGGCAGGCCAGAGTTCGCGACCGCCTGAACGCCCTACGCTGCCGGCATGCAACACCCATCCCCCCGCCGGAACCGCCAGCGACGTCGTCTGCTGGCAGCCACCGCGGGGCTGGTCGTATGCCTCGGCACGCCAGCGGCCCAGGCAGCCGACAACCTGGTGTTCGTGAGTGGCGGCTTCCGCCGCTCGATCGCCATTGCCGATCTGCACACCCTGGCCAGCACCGGTTCGGCCCCGGGGCTGCTGGGCGATGTGCTGCGCTTCACCCGCCAGGACCCGAAGCAGGTGGCCAAGCTGCTGAACCAGTCGGCCAGCCTGCCGCTCACCCTGGTCAGCCGACTGCTGGGCACCCGCATCGGTGAGGCGATCCTGGAGCGGGCATCACGGATCGTGTATCCCCTGAACGCTCCCGGAGTGGGCGTTCCGGCCCTGCGGTCGGCCGTGATCATGGCGCTGGCCGATGGCAAGGGCTCCATCAGCCCGATCACCTTCTTGAAGTCGTACCCCACCCGCGATATCGAGGTGAGCATCCCGGCCCTGCTGGGCCTGATGCGCAAGGCCAGTTCCATTTCCGACCTGGTGCGCTTCTTCTCCGAGTCGCCACTGGATGGGCTGCGGGGCAACGGCGACACCGGCGCCCAGCCCCAGCAGCCGTCCCAGAAAGCCGAGCCGTAGATTCCCCAACAGCCTCCAATCCGGCCTGTGCCCTTGCTCCGATCCCTGCGGCGTCTGAGCAGTGGTGCCTTCGGTGCTCGGGCCACCATGCAGGACTGGCCCGGGCTGATCGAGGCCTACCGGCGCTGGTTGCCGGTGAGCGCATCCACCCCGGTGATCACCCTGCGGGAAGGGGCCACCCCCCTGATCCCCGCCCATGCCGTAGCCGAGCGGATCGGCCGGGGGGTGAAGGTGTTCCTCAAATACGACGGCCTCAATCCCACCGGCTCCTTCAAGGACCGGGGCATGACCATGGCCATCTCCAAGGCCAAGGAAGCCGGTTCCGAGGCCGTGATCTGTGCGAGCACCGGCAACACCTCGGCCGCGGCCGCGGCCTATGCCCGCCGGGGGGACATGCGTGCCTTTGTGCTCATCCCCGACGGCTATGTGGCCCAGGGGAAACTGGCCCAGGCCCTGCTCTATGGCGCCGAGGTGATCGCCATCCAGGGCAACTTCGACCGGGCTCTGGCGATCGTGCGCGAAGTGGCGGAGCAATACCCGGTCACCCTGGTGAACTCCGTGAACCCCTATCGCCTGCAGGGCCAGAAGACAGCGGCCTTCGAGGTGGTGGATGCCCTGGGGGATGCCCCCGATTGGCTCTGCATCCCAGTGGGCAACGCCGGCAACATCAGCGCCTACTGGATGGGGTTCAACGAATACCGGCAGGCCGGCCACAGCCGCAGGCTGCCCACCATGATGGGCTTCCAGGCAGCGGGTTCGGCCCCGCTGGTGGTGGGCCACACCGTGGAGCAACCCGACACCATCGCCACCGCCATCCGTATCGGCAATCCCGTCAACCGTGACAACGCATTGCGGGTCCGCAGCGAGAGCGGCGGCCGCTTCATGGCCGTGACCGACGCCGAAATCCTCGAGGCCTACAAGCTGCTGGGCAGCCAGGAGGGGGTGTTCTGTGAACCGGCCAGCGCCGCCTCGGTGGCCGGCCTGCTCAAGTGCCGTGACGACGTCCCCAGCGGCGCCACCGTGGTCTGTGTGCTCACGGGCAACGGCCTCAAGGACCCCACCACGGCCATTGAGCACAACGAGGCCCGCTTCCACACCGGCCTGGAGGCTGATACGAACACCGTCGCCAGGGTGATGGGCTTCTGAGCTGCGGCGACGGCCGCCGGCCCGCCCCCCAACGGGGGCTTTTTTTGTGCGCCGGCCCAGGCGGCCGAGACCAGCCGATCGCGCAAGTGTCTGCTGACAGGCTGGGGAAAAGTCCTGCCCAGGCGGGGACGGTGAGCCGGCTGCTGGTGCCCCACCTGCGCCAGGCGTTTTCCACCGGTCGGGGATTCGGTGGAAAACGCCATGGTCTCCACCGGCCGGTTGCCCCTCTCCCCAGCGGTACACCTGGGAGACACCAGAGCTGGCAAGGGTTGAACAGGGTTTTCCCGCTTTCCCCAGGGCCTTCTACGACGGTTTTGGGTTTGGTTCAAAGATTTTTTGAATCCAGCAGTCAGTGACGGGAACCCGCTCGTTGGGCGCGTTGCGGAATTCCCGGGACTGTGGAAGCGTGGGTTCGCTGTTTGGCCAGCGTCCAGCTCGCGTTCTGTTCAGCCCATGAAGCTGGTCTGCTCCCAGTCGGAACTCAGCTCCAGCCTGTCGCTGGTCAGCAGGGCGGTGGCCAGCCGGCCGACCCACCCGGTTCTGGCCAACGTTCTGCTCACCGCGGATGCCGGCACCGGCCGCCTGAGCCTGACGGGCTTCGACCTCAACCTCGGCATCCAGACCAGCCTGCCGGCGTCGGTGGAGGCCAGCGGTGCCATCACCCTGCCGGCCCGCCTGTTGGGCGAGATCGTGAGCCGCCTGGCCTCGGATTCCCCGATCACGCTGGCGGCCGCGGAAGGGGCGGAGCAAGTGGAGCTCACCAGCCTCTCCGGCAGCTACCAGATGCGGGGCATGCCGGCCGAGGACTTTCCCGACCTCCCCCTGGTGCAGAGCGGCCAGCCCATCCGCCTCGAGGCCGAAGCGCTGGTCAAGGGCCTGCGGGCCACCCTATTCGCCAGCAGCGGCGATGAAGCCAAACAGCTCCTCACAGGAGTGCATCTGCGCCTGGATGCGGATGGGCTGGAATGTGCTGCCACCGATGGCCATCGCCTGGCCGTGCTCCGTCTGGCCCACGGTCAGCCTGCGAGTGAGGCCGATCCCGCCGGTGAACCCTTTGCCGTCACCGTGCCGGCCCGCTCGCTGCGGGAGTTGGAGCGGCTCCTCTCCGGACGGCATTCCGAGGAACCGTTGGCCCTGTTCTGCGATCGAGGCCAGGTGGTGTTCCTCTGGGCCGACCAGGTGCTCACCAGCCGCAGCCTCGATGGCACCTATCCCAACTATCGCCAGCTCATTCCGGAGAGCTTCAACCGCACCATCCAGCTCGACCGCCGCAACCTGATCGCGGCCCTGGAGCGGGTGGCTGTGCTGGCTGATCAGCACAACAACGTGGTGAAGCTCAGTACCGAGGCCGGCAGCGGTCAGCTGCTGATCCAGGCCGACGTCCAGGACGTGGGCAGTGGATCGGAAGCCCTGGCCGCCCAGATCGAGGGTGAGCCGATCCAGATCGCCTTCAATGTGCGCTATCTGCTCGATGGTCTCAAGGCGATGGCAGCTGATCAGGTGGTGCTGCACTGCAATGCCCCCACCACCCCGGCGGTGCTGCGCCCGGCCGAGGATGGGGCGTTCACCTACCTGGTGATGCCCGTCCAGATCCGCAGCTGAGCGCCGTGGCCCTGCCGGAGCAGCTGTTGCTGTCCGACCTGTTGCGCCGCCGCGTGCGCTGCGATCAGGGTCTCGACCACGGGGCCGGCGCGGTGGTGTGGATGCATCCCCCGGTGCATCGGCTGCTCGGCTGGGTGAGCAAGCCATCGGCCTTCGGCACCCGCCGCCTGGCCTGGAGGCTCAACCAGCTGCGCGGCCTGGTGGAGCTGGAAGCCCTGGTGAAGGGTCAGCCTGCGGAAACCGACCAGGCCACCGTGGAGCGTCTTCCCACCCTGATTGAGGCCTCCCTGCTCAATGGTCGGGGTGAACCGATCGGGCTGGTGGCCGATGCCGCATTTGAGCCGGCCACGGGCCGTATTCGCCACTATCTGGTGAGTCGGAGTGATCCGCGCCTGCCCGGCGGCAGCCGTTGGCGGCTCACCCCCGATCGGATCACCGACCAGCAACCCGGCCAGGTCTGCACCGCCCTCGAGGTACTGGATGATCTGCCCCTGGCCCGGGCCAGCGTGCGCCAGGAGTTTCTGCGGCGTTCCCGCCGCTGGCGAGATCAGATGCAGCAGGCCGGGGATCGCTTTGAGCAGCGCCTGGAAGGCTGGCTGGAGGAGCCCCCCTGGCAGGAGCCCCTGGGCCAGCACGATGCCCCCGGGGAGGACACGCCGCTCGCCGCCCGCCGCCCGACCCCCTGGGCGGAGCCGGAGCCCGAACCCTGGGACCAGGGCTGGGCCCAGGATCGGGAGGCAACCTGGCCTTCGGCCCGCCCGGAAGGCCGCCGTTCCTCCCGCAGGGCCCCAGCCAGCTCCCCCGCCGACCGCGACGACGATCCCTGGGTTTGAGGCCTTCAGCCACACTGGACGGATCCGAACAGCCGGCCGTGGTTGCAGCCCCCCAGACCGCCACTCCTGACTTTCCGGCCCCCGATTACGCCCTCGCTGAGGCGCTCAAGAAGGAGAACCTCAGCCAGGC
>JBEDAU010000011.1:0-6033 GCA_041177605.1 Cyanobacteriota bacterium
GGCTCAGCCAGCGCTCCGCCGCCAGGGCCGCCTGGCAGCCGCTGCCGGCGGCGGTGATGCCCTGGCGCCACTCGGCGTCGGCCACATCGCCGGCGGCGAACACGCCCTCGATGCTGGTTTCGGGGCGGCCTGGCCGGGTCACCAGGTAGCCGTGGCTGTCCACTTCCAGTTGGCCCCGCACCAGGCGGGTGTTGGGGGTGTGGCCGATCGCATAAAAGAGGCCCCTCACCGCCAGCTCCTCGGTGGCGCCGGTCTGCGTGTTGCGCAGGCTGATCGCCTCCAGCCAGTCGCTGCCGCTGCAGTCGGCCACCTGGCTGTTCCAGTGCACCGTGATGGCCGGGTTGGCCAGCACCCGATCGGCCATGGCCTTACTGGCGCGCAGCTGGCCGGAGCGCACGATCAGGTGCACGTGGTCGCCGTACTTGGTGAGGTAGACGGCTTCCTCGCAGGCGGAGTCGCCGCCGCCCACCACGGCCACGGCCTGGTCGCGGAACTGGGGGGTGGCGCCGTCACAGATGGCGCAGGCACTGATGCCGCTGCTCCAGAAACGCTCCTCCTGGGGCAGGCCGAGCCGGTTGGCGCTGGCACCGGTGGCCAGGATCACGCTCTGGGCCTGGAAGGTGGTGCCGTCGGCCGTGATCCGGAACGGCCGCTGCGACAGGTCGATGGCCGTGGCATCGGCCATCACCAGCGTGGTGCCCCAGCGCTCGGCCTGGGCCTTCATCCGGTCCATCAGGTCAGGGCCGAGGATGCCGTCCGGAAAGCCGGGGAAGTTCTCCACGTGGGTGGTGGTCATCAGTTGGCCACCGGGGATGCCGCCGTCCTGGAAGCCGGTGATCAGCAGCGGATTGAGATTGGCGCGGGCGGCGTAGATGGCGGCTGTGTAGCCAGCGGGGCCGGAGCCCACGATCACCAGATTTTCGATCGCAGGCCGGGAGCCCTCTGGGCCCGGCGCCGCTGGAATGGGGGCCTGGGGTTGCACGGATGCCACGGCTTAAGCGGAGCGACTATGAGTTAAGCCTAGGGGACGGGGTCCCCATGACGGTCTGTGACGCGCGGAACCCGTGGCAGGCCGCGGCCCCGGAAATCCTTTAGATTCTCTTCAGATTTCCAGGAGGCCGTCGTTGGCGCCGGGATTTGGCTCGGTCGAGGAGCTGGGTTGGCGGAGGTTCCTGGGAACCATCAGCACGCTCGGCTCCAGCATTTCCGGGTGTTCTTCCAGACAGAGCAACCACTCCCGGAACTCCTCGGTGAGGGCGTAGCTCTCTTCGTAGTGCTCCAGGGCGTCAAGGGTGGCCCGGCGGGCCAGGGCCCAGCTGACGGCAACGGTGAGTCGGCGATTCACGGCGGGATCCATGGTTCGCTGGCCCTGAGGTGGTGACACGCTGCCGCTCCGCGTGCTCTGCAGGGGTATTGGTTGACACAACGTCGCAAATTGCACACCTCCGTTAGCGGTTGTGTGCCCGTTGCGCCTGTTTTAGTCCATCTGGATCCGTAAAAGCGAGTATTTGCGCCTTAGGCCGGCCGCGAGAGGAAGCCGGGCAGCTCCGGTCCCCGCAGCCGGATGAGCCCGCCGGCGTGGGCCTCGATCGCCTGCAGCGGCGCCGACCAGCTCGGGCTGCCCCCCGCTGACTCCGCCGTCTCCGCCGGCGCGGGGGTCGTGTCGATCAGGTAGGGCTCACTCAACGACCAGGTGCGGGCAAAGGCCATCAACAGCGGATCGGCCGGGGCATAGACAAAGGAAGGGTGCCGCGGCACCGGCTCGAGTGCCGCCCGTTCCCCATCCATGCGGACCGTGCGGGTGATGGCCTGGACGAAGCGGCTGCGGGTCACCACCGTCGTCAGGTAGGCCAGTACCCGCAGGCGGGGGGCATCGAAGCCCTCGGCACACATGTCCACACTCACCAGCCAGTCCCCCTGCCCCGCCTGAAAGCTGGCCAGCCGATCGGCCGCCTCCGCGTCCTGGGAATGCACCAGCAGCACCCGATCCCCCTGCTCGGTGAGCAAGCTGGCCAGGCCGGTGGCGTGGCCGATGTTCCGGGCGATCACCAGGCCACCGGCGCCGGGGTGCTCCTGACGCACCTGCTCCAGCCGCCTGCGGGCTTTGAGCAGCACCTGCAGGGCGATGCTGCCGGGATCACCCAGCCGGATCGCCCGGCGCAGGTTGCGAGCCCGCCAGCTCTCGCGTTGCTCCGCCGACAGGGGAGAGCTCTCGGTGGCACCGAACCCGCCGCCCCCCGACCCTGGGGTTGCGTCCAGGCCGCGCCCATGGTCGACCCAGCCGTCCTGGAACCGGAACTCGAGCGGACGAACGTCGCCGGCCGCGATCAACTGGCGTGGTTCCACGCTCAGGTCGGGGCTGATCAGTTCGATCCGGCGATCCCCCACCTGCCGTTGCACCCGCCGGGCGGCGCAGAAGGCCAGGTTGTCGGCCCGGAACGGGGTGCCGGTGAGCCCAAGCCGCAGCTGGGCTTTGCGGGTGAGCTGGCTGAAGGCGGCGCCCCAGGCCGCCGCCTCCGGCTCATCCGGGTCGAGGCCGAGGTGGTGCACCTCATCGGCGATGGCCAGCCAGCGTCCCAGCCGCGGCTGGCCGAGCAGCCGCTCCAGCAGCTCGCGGTTGCGGCCGGCAGCCTGATAGCTCAGCAGCCAGCCATGGGCGTCGTCGAGGGCGACGCCGTCGTCCCAGGGCCGCAGCTGCAGCTCCAGCCGCCGCGCCGCGGCCAGCCACTGGTCGGCGATGGCGCTGCGGTGGCAGAACACCACGAGGCGATCCAGGTGCCGTTCCTGCCGCAGGCGACAGAAACCCAGCAGGGCCCCCAGGGTCTTGCCGGCGCCGGGGCCGGCATGCACCAGCACGTCGCGCCGGGCGGGATGGTGCGGGGCCTGGTCGATCCGGGCCCGCAGCAGCTGGATCAACTGGCGCTGCCATTGGCGGGGCACAACGCCATGGCCCGGCGGGCGCGGGCCCGCACACTGCAGGGTGAAGGAAGGGGGCATGCCGGCTGCCTGGGCGGTCATTGTGACCCTGAATGAGTGTTGTGGCCTATGGGCGCCGGGCTGGCCCTGCCTATCTTTTGGCCCAACACCCCGGCCGGCTCCGCCATGGCCAGCACCCCCCCGTCCCCTGAGCAGCCCGGCGATCCCTGGCTCTGGAGCGCCAGCCAACAGCGGCGCCATCTGCTGCGCTGCTGGCGGCTCGACTGTGACATCGACCCGATGATCCTGCGGGCCCGCCAGCTGCGCCACCAGGGCTCCCTTCCCCAGGCCGCGTGTGTGGAGCAGGAGCTCCTGCCCCTGTTCTGATGCTCCGCTCCATTAACGTGACAGCCCCGTGTGGGATGAGCGTTGGCTGAAGTGCTGGTGCCCCGGGAGCGCCAACCCGGAGAAGCCCGGGTCGCGGCCACTCCCGAGACGGTGAAGCGGTTGGGGGCCCGCGGTCTTTCCTTTGCCGTGGAGGCGGGGGCTGGTGAGCCCGCCGGCTTCATGGATGACGACTTTCTGGCGGCCGGAGCCCGCCTGCTGGAGTGCGGCAGCGAGGCCCTCCAACAGGCCTGGACCCAGTCGGACGCTGTGCTCTGCGTCCAGGCCCCGGCCGTTGAGCAGTTGGTCCGCATGAAGCAGGGCAGCCTGCTGGCCGGCCTGCTGGCGCCCTACGGCGCCAGGCCGCTGGTGGACCAGCTGGTGGCGGGCAGTGTCTCGTCGCTGGCCCTGGAGCTGCTGCCGCGGATCAGCCGTGCCCAGAGCATGGACGTGCTCTCGTCGCAGGCCAACATTGCCGGCTACAAGGCGGTGCTGCTGGCGTCGGCGGCGCTCGACCGCTACGTGCCGATGCTGATGACAGCGGCTGGCACCATTCAGGCGGCCCGGGCCCTGATCCTGGGGGCCGGCGTGGCGGGTCTGCAGGCCCTGGCCACCGCCCGGCGCCTGGGGGCGGTGGTCTATGTGAGCGATGTGCGTCCGGCCGCCAAGGAGCAGGTGGAGTCGCTGGGGGGGCGCTTCATCGATCCTCCCGAGCAGGAAAAGCCGGCGGAGGTGGGGGGCTATGCCAAGCAGGCCAGTGAGGCCTTCCTGGCGGCCCAGCGCCAGCAGCTGGCCGACCAGCTGGCCCTGGCCGACATGGTGATCTGCACCGCCCAGGTGCCGGGCCGGCCGGCACCGCGGCTGATCAGCGAGGACATGCTCGACGGCATGCGCCCCGGTTCAGTGGTGGTGGATCTGGCGGTGGCCTCCGGCGGCAACTGCGCCTGCACCATTCCGGGCGAAACCGTGATCCGCAGGGGTGTGCAGCTGATCGGTGCCGACCAGCTGCCCGCGTCGGTGCCCAACCACGCCAGCGCGCTCTATGCCCGCAACCTGGCCACCCTGCTCGAGCAGCTGCTGCCGGGCGACGGGGCGGAGGGAGCCGGTTTCGTGCTGGATACCGAGGATCCGATCGTGGATGGCTGCCTGCTCACCCACGGCGGCCAGTGCCGCCACCGTGCTGTTGTTTACGGAGAAGACGCGTGAGCTCGCTCACTGAGGCCCTCTGGGTGCTGCTGCTCGGCAGCCTGCTGGGGCTCGAACTGATCGGCAAGGTGCCCCCCACCCTGCACACGCCGCTGATGAGCGGTGCCAACGCCATCAGCGGCATCACCGTGCTGGCGTCGCTCACCCTGATTGCCCAGGCGGCCGACAACGCGGTGCTGCTGGCCCTCGGTGCCGCCTCCCTGGCCTTCGCCCTGTTCAACGTGATCGGCGGTTTTCTGGTGACCGATCGCATGCTGGCGATGTTCTCCCGCAAACCCTCCAGCCGCACCTCCCCGCCCTCGAACTGATGACCAACACAACCGTGCTGGCCTACGCCATCGACCTGGTTTCGGTGCTGCTGTTGGCCCTGGGGCTCAAGGGGCTCTCCAAGGTGCGCTCGGCCCGCTCCGCCAACGGGCTGGCGGCCCTGGCGATGGGTCTGGCCGTGGCCGGTCTGCTGATTCAGCAGCAGCTCAGCCTGGAGGCCTGGATCTGGATTGCCGTGGGTACGGCGGTGGGCGGCCTGGCCGGCCTGCTCACCGCTCAGCGGGTACCGATGACGGCCATGCCGGAAACCGTCGCCCTGTTCAACGGCTGCGGCGGCATGGCGTCCCTGCTGGTGGCTGTGGCGGTGGCGCTTTACCAGAGCGACAGTGCTGGCCTGGTGGAGAAGGTGTCGATCATCATCTCGGTGTTCGTGGGCGCCATCACCTTCAGCGGTTCGGTGGTGGCCATGGGCAAGCTCCAGGGCTGGATCGGGACCCCGGGTTGGACCCAGAGCCAGGTGCGCCACGGCGTGAACATCACCCTGGCGGTGGCCGCCCTGGTGGGGGCCTTCGGCCTGCCTGCCAACCCGGCTGGCTTTCCCCTCTGGCTGCTGGTGGGCGCGTCGAGCCTGCTCGGCATCGGCGTGACGCTGCCGATCGGCGGCGCCGACATGCCGGTGGTGATCTCCCTGCTCAACAGCTATTCGGGCGTCGCCGCCGCCGCTGCCGGCTTCGTGGTGGGCAGCCAGCTGCTGATCGTGGCCGGGGCCATGGTGGGTGCGGCCGGCCTGATCCTCACCCAGGTGATGTGCACCGCCATGAATCGCTCCCTGGTGAGTGTGCTGTTCGGTGGTGCCCTGGGCGGTGCCGCCTCGGTGGGCGGCGGCGGCGAGGAGGCCGGATACACCCGGATCACCAGCTGCAGCCCCGAGGAGTGCGCGATGGCCCTGGAAACCGCCGAGCGGGTGGTGTTTGTGCCTGGCTACGGCCTGGCCGTGGCCCAGGCCCAGCACACCCTGCGGGAACTCTCCAAGCTGCTGGAGGCCAACGGTGCAGACGTGAGCTACGCCATCCACCCTGTGGCGGGACGCATGCCCGGCCACATGAATGTGCTGCTGGCCGAAGCCGACGTGCCCTACGAGCAGCTGCAGGAGATGGATGCCATCAACCCGGAGTTTCCCCGCACCGATGTGGTGATCGTGCTGGGGGCCAACGACGTGGTCAATCCCGATGCCAAGAGCGATCCCAGCAGCCCCCTCTA
>JBEDAU010000012.1:0-3457 GCA_041177605.1 Cyanobacteriota bacterium
GTGCGGCGGAGCCTGATGGCCCTCTGATAGGGGGCATGGACGGCGATCGCCAGTTGAGCGGCGGTTGTGACAGGCTTTTGTCACCTTCCGGCCCCTCCCGCCATGACCGGCACCCTGGCCCGCCCTGACGCCGTCGCCGACACCGGCAGCGGCGACCTCGCATCCTGGGCCAGCAACCCCCGCTACGCCACCACCCTGCGGCGCCGCAAGACCCGCAGCGTGCGGGTGGGGGATGTGTGGATCGGCAGCGATCACCCGGTCGTGGTGCAGTCGATGATCAACGAGGACACCCTCGACATCGCCGGGGCCACCGCCGGCATCCGCCGGTTGCACGAGGCCGGCTGCGAGATCGTGCGGGTGACGGTGCCGAGCCTGGCCCACGCCAAGGCGATGGGGGAGATCCGCCAGCGCCTGATTGACACCTATCAGCCGGTGCCGCTGGTGGCCGATGTGCACCACAACGGCATGAAGATCGCCCTGGAGGTGGCCCAGCACGTCGACAAGGTGCGCATCAACCCGGGCCTGTTCGTGTTCGACAAGCCCGACCCCAACCGCACCGAATTCAGCGACGCCGAGATCGCCGCCATCGGCGAGCGCATCAGCGAGACCTTCGAGCCGCTGGTGAAGCTGCTCAAGGAGCAGGACAAGGCCCTGCGCATCGGCGTCAACCACGGCTCCCTGGCCGAGCGGATGCTGTTCCGCTATGGCGACACCCCCCTGGGGATGGTGGAGAGCGCGATGGAGTTCATCCACATCTGCGATCGCCTCGACTTCCACAACATCGTGGTGTCGATGAAGGCCTCGCGGGCGCCGGTGATGATGGCGGCCTATCGGATGATGGCGGACCGGATGGATGCCGAGGGGTTCCATTACCCCCTGCACCTGGGCGTGACCGAGGCGGGCGACGGCGACTACGGCCGCATCAAGAGCACCGCTGGCATCGCGCCGCTGCTGGCCGAGGGCATCGGCGACACGATCCGCGTGTCGCTCACCGAGGCGCCGGAGAAGGAGATTCCGGTTTGCTATTCGATCCTGCAGGCCCTGGGGCTGCGCAAGACGATGGTGGAGTATGTGGCCTGCCCCAGCTGCGGCCGCACCCTGTTCAACCTGGAGGAGGTGCTGCACCAGGTGCGCAGGGCCACCGCCCACCTCACCGGCCTCGACATCGCCGTGATGGGCTGCATCGTCAATGGTCCCGGTGAGATGGCCGATGCCGACTACGGCTACGTGGGCAAGACCCCCGGCGTCATCTCCCTCTACCGCGGCCGCGAGGAGATTCGCCGCGTGCCGGAGGCGGAGGGTGTGGCGGCGCTGATCGCCCTGATCCAGGAGGATGGCCGCTGGGTCGATCCCCCGGCCTAGGGCCGGCGGCGGGGATCCCGCACCGGGGTCCCTGCGCAATGCCAGCCCTCAGGGCTAGCTTGAAGCCATCTCCTTCAGACAGCGGAGCTGGGCTTCGATGGCCACTGGTCGCTCCCGGGCAGGCCTGATTGTGTTGCTGGGGGTGGGGGCCTGTGCCGCCACCGCCGTGGTCGCCCGCGAAGTGGTGACCGCTCCGGGGGGCACGGCGCGGATCAGCGACAGCCCCAAGGAGGTGATGGATCAGGCGTGGCAGATCGTCTTCCGCGACTATCTGGATATCAACGGCAAGTACACGCCGGAGCAATGGCGCCAGCTGCGCCGCCAGGTGCTGGCCAAGAGCTACGGCAGTACCAAGGAGGCCTATGAGGCCATCCGCGGCATGCTGGCGGGCCTGGATGATCCCTACACGCGGTTCATGGATCCGCGTGAGTTCAAGGAGATGCAGATCGACACCTCCGGCGAACTGTCGGGGGTGGGCATCCAGCTGAGCCTCGACAAGGACACCAAGGAACTGGTGGTGGTCAGCCCGATCGAGGGCTCGCCGGCCTCCCGGGCCGGCGTGCAGCCCCGTGACGTGATCACGGCCATCGACGGCAAGAGCACCAAGGGGATGAGCACCGAGGACGCGGTCAAGCTGATCCGCGGCCAGGCCGGCACCAGTGTGACGCTCACCCTTCGGCGCAAGGCCCAGACCCTGCAGGTGCCGCTCACCCGGGAGCGGATCGAGTTGCACGCCGTGGACCACCAGATCAACACCACTCCCGCCGGGGTGAAGGTGGGCTACATCCGCCTGAAGCAGTTCAACGCCAACGCCACCAAGGACATGCGCCTGGCGGTGCAGGAGCTGGAGGCCAAGGGGGTGCAGGGCTACGTGATGGATCTGCGCAGCAACCCCGGCGGCCTGCTGATGGCCAGCGTGGAGATCGCCCGCCAGTGGCTGAATGAGGGCACGATCGTGTCGACCAAGACCCGCAACGGCATCACCGACGTGAAGCGGGCCACCGGCCGGGCCCTCACCGACAAACCCCTGGTGGTGCTGGTGAATGAGGGTTCCGCCAGCGCCAGCGAGATCCTCTCGGGTGCCCTGCAGGACAACCGGCGGGCCGTGCTGGTGGGTCAGAAGACCTTCGGCAAGGGGCTGGTGCAGTCGGTGCGGGGCCTCTCCGATGGCTCCGGCATGACCGTGACCATCGCCAAGTACCTCACCCCCAGCGGCCGCGACATCCACAAGCACGGCATTGCCCCGGATGTGCCCGCCAAGATGAGCGAGCTGGAGGCCCAGCGGCTGCGGCTGGAAGACCTGGGCACCCGCAAGGACAGCCAGTACAAGGTGGCGGAGACCGCACTGGTGAAGCGGCTGCAGGCCACCAACACCACGGCCCTGGAGAAGGCCTACAAACCGGGCAGTGCCAACCTCCCCGCCGCCCTGCAGACCAACCGTCCGTGAGGGCCAGCCGCTGAATGGACCAATCGCCGATGGGTGAGTCCCAGCAGGATGGGCCCGATCTCTGGAGCACCAAACCCTGGTGGTGTCAGCCCTGGAGCATCGTGCTGACGGGGTGTGTGGTTCCGGCGGCCAGCTGGGTGCTGCTGGCGCGCTGGTGGATCACCCTGCCACTGGCGGGGGCGGTGCTGGTGTGGTGGTGGCTGTTTCTGGTGCTGGTGCCGCGGGCCTATCGCCAGCAGTAGCTCAGGCCACCGGCTGCATCAGGCCGCCACCTGGGCTGGAATCGTCGTCATCGTTGTTGCCAGTGTCGCCCTGGGTCAGGGCGTAGATCCCAAGGGCCAGCAGGCTCACCACGCCGGAGACCAGGCTGAAGCCGCCCGAGAAACCGGAGCCGAGCTCGATCACCTCACCCATGGGACCCGCGTAACACAACGTCTCACAATTGTAACGGAAGATTGAGGGCGTCGCGGCGCGCCGGGCTGGCCTGGTCTAGACGGCCAGCACCGCTGCGTTCTGGCTGGCCTGCTGCTCGGCGCGCTCGGCCTCGGTGAGGCCATCGGCACCGGGGATCTGGGCGGCCATCTGCGCCAGCCAGCCCTTGAGCTCCTCCACCTGCTTCTCGATCGGCAGCACCCCCAGGCCCCGGGC
>JBEDAU010000013.1:0-3368 GCA_041177605.1 Cyanobacteriota bacterium
AAGGGGTGGGCCGCACCGGGGTGGTGGCCGAGCTGGGTCCCCGTCTGCGGCCGGATGGCAGCCCCGCTCCCCTGGTCGCCCTGCGGGTCGACATGGACGCCCTGCCGGTGGAGGAGCGCACCGGCCTCGACTACGCCTCCACGGTGCAGGGGCTGATGCACGCCTGTGGTCACGACCTGCACACGGCGGTGGGTCTGGGGGTGGCGCAGTTGCTGGCCGACCTGGCCGAGCGGCAGCCGGAGCGGCTCGCTGCCCGGGTGCGGCTGTTGTTTCAACCGGCGGAGGAGACGGCCCAGGGGGCGGCCTGGATGAAGGCCGATGGGGCAATGGAGGGGGTGGCGGCCCTGTTCGGTGTGCACGTGTTCCCGAGCCTGGCGGCCGGCACGATCGGCGTGCGCAGCGGCAGCCTCACGGCGGCGGCAGGGGAGCTGGAGATCGAGGTGCTGGGCGAGAGCGGCCACGGGGCCCGCCCCCACCAGAGCACCGACGCCATCTGGATTGCGGCGCGGGTGGTGAGCGGCCTGCAGGAGGCGATCAGCCGGCGGCTGGATGCCCTGCATCCGGTGGTGGTGAGTTTCGGCCGGATCGAGGGGGGCAAGGCCTTCAACGTGATCGCCGACCACGTGCGGCTGCTGGGCACCGTGCGCTGCCTCGACACCGACCTGCACGCCCAGCTGCCGGCCTGGATCGAAGACACCGTGCACGCCCTCTGCCGGGGCCACGGCGGTGAGGCGCGGGTGCGTTACCGCTGCATCTCGCCGCCGGTGCACAACGATGCGGAGCTCACCGAACTGGTGGCGGAGGCAGCCACGGAGCTGCTGGGTCGCCCCCAGGTGCAGTGGCTGGAGCAACCCTCGCTGGGGGCCGAAGACTTCGCCGAGCTGCTCGATGGCACCCGCGGCACGATGTTCCGGTTGGGGGTGGCCGGCCCGCAGGGGTGCACGCCGCTGCACAGCAACACCTTCGCCCCGGATGAGGCGGCCCTGCCGGTGGGGGTGCGGGTGCTGGTGCTGAGCCTGCTGCGCTGGATGGAGCGCCAGCCATGAGGGGCGCCCAGCTGTGGTCGCTCGCCCTCGCCCTGGCGGCGCCCCTGCTGGTCCTGCTGGCGCTGCTGATGGCCCTGCAGCGCCATGGTCTCGACCGGCTGCAGGTGTTGCCGGCCCTGTTGATCGGCACCAGCCTGATGATCTATTCGGTGGTCTCGCGCCAGCGTCGCCGTCGCGCCCTGCTCGTGGCGCTGCGCCGCGACGGCGGACCCTCCGCTGCCCAGCCCACCTTTCCCCTGAGGGTCCGATGACCTCTACTCCTGATCTCGGCGCCCTGCGGGAGGCCATTGCCTGCGGTGACCCCGGGCGGTCGATGCCGGCTCTGGCGGCGTTGCGGGAGGTGTCAGCCGAGCAGGCGACCCCGCTGCTGCTGCTGGGTCTGGAGCAGGAGGCCTTCCTGGTGCGCTCGCTCAGCTGCGCCGGCCTGGGGGTGAAGCGCAGCGAGGCGGGCTGGCAGGCCCTGGTGGCGGCCCTGGAGCACGACGCCGACGCCAACGTGCGGGCCGAGGCGGCCAATGCCCTGGTGAGCTACGGGGTGGGGCGGGCCTGGCCGCACCTGCTGGCGGCCTTCCGGCGCGACGACCACTGGCTGTTGCGTTGCAGCGTGCTGGCGGGGGTGGCGGAGCACGCTGAGGCGGAGCCGGAACGGCTGCTGGAGCTCGCCCGTTTGGCCCTGGCCGATGCCGATGGCACCGTGCGGGTGGGCGGCGCCGAGATCCTGGTGCGGCTGATCCACGAGGCTGGCGTGGAGCCGGAGCTGGCGGCCATGGCTCGGGCGGAGCTGCAGGGTGTGCAGCGCGATCCGGATCACCGCGTCGTGGCGGCGGCCCTCGACGGACTGGCGAGCTGATCCGGTTGCCTGACGGCCTTGCTAGGTTGCCAAAGTCACTAGGGGTGCCCAGCTGCCATCGAGCAGTTCCGGGCTGAGATCACACCCTCCGAACCTGATCCGGGTCATGCCGGTGCAGGGAAGTGAGAAGAGACGCTCAGGCCGGGCCCCGCTGCAGCCGTTCCCGTCGGCCGCCCGTTCTTCGTTTTCCCTGTCATGCGCAGCGCCTGGATCGAGAAGCGCAAAGGCCAAGCCAATGTGAGCCAGATGCACTACGCCCGCCAGGGAGTGGTGACGGAAGAAATGGCCCACGTGGCCAGGCGGGAGAACCTGCCTGAGTCGCTGGTGATGGAGGAGGTGGCGCGGGGCCGCATGATCATCCCGGCCAACATCAACCATCCCAACCTGGAGCCGATGGCGATCGGCATCGCCTCCAAGTGCAAGGTGAACGCCAACATCGGCGCGTCGCCCAACGCCAGCGATGTGGCCGAGGAGCTCAAGAAGCTGGAGCTGGCGGTGAAGTATGGCGCCGACACGGTGATGGATCTCTCCACCGGCGGCGTCAATCTCGATGAGGTGCGCACGGCGATCATCAACGCCTCGCCGGTGCCGATCGGCACGGTGCCCGTGTACCAGGCCCTCGAGAGCGTGCACGGCTCGATCGAGAAGCTTTCGGAAGACGACTTCCTGCACATCATTGAGAAGCACTGCCAGCAGGGCGTCGACTACCAGACCATCCATGCCGGCCTGCTGATTGAGCACCTGCCCAAGGTGAAGGGCCGCCTCACGGGGATCGTGAGCCGCGGCGGCGGCATCTTGGCCCAGTGGATGCTGTATCACCACAAGCAGAACCCGCTCTACACCCGCTTCGACGACATCTGCGAGATCTTCAAGCGCTACGACTGCAGCTTCTCCCTGGGGGATTCCCTACGGCCCGGTTGCCTGCACGACGCCTCAGACGAGGCCCAGCTGGCTGAGCTGAAGACCCTCGGCGAACTCACCCGGCGAGCCTGGAAGCACGACGTGCAGGTGATGGTGGAGGGTCCGGGCCATGTGCCGATGGATCAGATCGAGTTCAACGTGAAAAAGCAGATGGAAGAGTGCGCGGAGGCACCCTTCTATGTGCTCGGTCCACTCGTGACTGATATCGCCCCGGGCTACGACCACATCACCAGCGCCATCGGCGCCGCGATGGCTGGCTGGTATGGCACGGCGATGCTCTGCTACGTGACCCCGAAGGAGCACCTGGGCCTGCCCAACCCTGAAGACGTGCGCAACGGCCTGATCGCCTACAAGATCGCCGCCCACGCCGCCGACATCGCCCGTCACCGCCCCGGTGCCCGTGACCGCGACGACGAACTCAGCCGCGCCCGCTACGCCTTCGACTGGAACAGGCAGTTTGAGCTTTCCCTCGATCCCGAACGCGCCAGGGAGTATCACGACGAAACCCTGCCGGCCGACATCTACAAACAGGCGGAGTTCTGCTCGATGTG
>JBEDAU010000014.1:0-14291 GCA_041177605.1 Cyanobacteriota bacterium
GAAGCCGGGCTGGCCGGCCTGAAGATTGCGGCGTGCAGCCGCCAGCAGTTCGCCGTGCAGTTCATCCCGCAGGTGGCCGTAGTCGGCCAGAAGCGGATTGGCGAGGGGCAGGCGCCCTTCAGCCGCGGGCACGAGCGAGAAACTGCAGGCCTCCTGCAGTCCGGCGGCGCAGAGGCTGCGGCGCAGTCGCCGTTCCGCCTGCTGCAGTTCCGTGAGGCCGCCCGGCTCGATCGGATCCGGCAGATGGCAGGCGAACTGGTCGTAGCCGACCAATCGGGCCACCTCCTCGATTAGGTCCACCTCCCGCTGCAGATCGATGGCTCGGGAGGGAGGAGGGAGCACCGACCAGCCTTCGCCGTCGGCATCGGCCTGCACCAGGCAACCGATTGCCTCGAGGGTCTGCACGATGCGGGCGTCGGGAAGATCCCCCAGCTCCCCATCCAGCAGCACCGGTCCCAGCAGGTTGTGAAGCGCGTCGCGCCGCAGCGGCAGCGGCTGGCGAGGGGCCTGGGTGCGGCCGTGCAGCCAGCGGCTCTGCACCGTGGCACCGCAGAGCTCCTGGAGCAGCTGCACCGCCCGATCAGCGGCGGCCAGGGTGGCCTCAAGCGGCAGTCCCTTCTCGAACCGGCTGCTCGCCTCGGTGCGCAGACCGGCCTGGCGTGCGGATCGACGCACCCGTTGAGCCGGAAAGATGGCAGCCTCCAGCCAGATCGACGTGGTGCTCGCCTGGACCCCAGACGTCAGCCCCCCGATCACGCCGGCCAGGGCGATCGGCCGATCGGCGTAGGTAACCAGCAGGTTCTCCTCGCCGAGCTGGCGCTCCAGCCCGTCGAGGGCCATGAAGCTCTCCCCCTGGCGGCCGGCGCGCAGGCCGAGCCTGCCGATCTCGGCGGCGGCGGCGGCGCCGTGATCGGCGAATTGCTGGGGGTCATAGGCGTGCAGGGGCTGGCCCGTCTCCAGCATCACCAGATTGGTGATGTCGACGAGATTGTTGATCGGCCGGATCCCGGCCTTTTCCAGTCGGCGGCGCAGCCACAGGGGCGAAGGCACCACGCTGATGCCAGTGAGCGCGGTGATGGAGAACAGTCCGCCCTCTTCGATCGCCGCCAGGCACTCGGCCCCCGCCGGCAACGGCTGGGGCTGCGGTGCCACGGCAGCGGCGGGCAACCGCACCTGTCCGCCGATCAGCGCCGCCACCTCGCGGGCGATCCCCTGCATCGACAGGCCATCGGGCCGGTTGGCCGTGATCGCCAGTTCCAGCACCTGGTCGTCAAGGCCGAAGCAGGGACCCACCGGCGTGCCCACCGCCGGCACCACATCCAGCAGGTCATCGAGCACGGCGATGCCGTCAGACCCATCGGCCAGGCCGAGCTCAGCCAGCGAACAGATCATGCCGCTGCTGCCCACGCCACGCAGTTCGGCCGGTTTGATCGTGAGGTTCACGGCGGGAAGGCAGCTGCCCACCAGGGCCACGGCCACGTGGATGCCGGCCCGCACGTTGGCAGCGCCGCACACGATCTGCAGCCGTTCGCCGCTGGCGACGCGCACCTGGCACACGCTCAGCTTGTCGGCGTTGGGGTGGGCGTCGCGCTCCTCCACGAAGCCCACCACCACGCCGGCGGCCTGGCCGGCCAGATCCTCGATCCCCTCGACCTCAAAACCGGCAATCGAGAGGCGCTCGGCCAGGGCCATGGGCTCAAGGGCTTCGGCCGGGGCATCCACCAGCTCCTTCAACCACTGGAGCGAAACCCGCATGCCACTGCCCATCAAGCGCCAGTGATCCTACGGACGGGTTCCGATTCCTCCAGTGCGGGGGCCATCGCCAGGTAGGGTGGCATCTTGTCCATCCGCATCGCACAAGCGGCGCAACGTCCTTCATGGCAAAAAACAAGGGCGTCCGGCTCGTGATCACTCTTGAGTGCACCGAATGCCGGTCCAACCCCGCCAAGCGGTCCCCCGGTGTGTCCCGCTACACCACCGAGAAGAACCGCCGCAACACCACCGAACGGCTCGAACTGAAGAAGTTCTGTCCGCACTGCAACAAGGCCACCGTGCACAAAGAGATCAAGTGAGCCTGCAAGGTTCACCCCATCTCCGCACCCTTGTTCGCCCCCGGCGGCACCACTGACTTCCCCGATTTGAGGCTCCGTTCCATCCCATGTCCAGCTCCTTTTTCAAGAAGCGCCTGTCGCCCATCAAGCCAGGTGATCCGATCGACTACAAGGATGTCGATCTGCTGAAGAAATTCATCACCGAGCGCGGCAAGATCCTGCCTCGCCGTCTCACGGGTCTGACCGCGAAGCAGCAGCGGGATCTCACCAATGCTGTGAAGCGGGCCCGCATCGTGGCTTTGCTCCCCTTCGTGAACCCCGAAGGCTGAGGGACCCCTGGCCATTTCCCGCCTGGGCATCGGCGACCTTGTCGGTTTTCGCGATGGCGGCCAGGCCCTGCTGGGGGTCGTGCTCTCCCTCGAGGGCACCAGGGCCAGCGTGGCTCTTGGGCCATCCGGCAAGAAAGTCTCCATCCCATCCCGCCAGCTGGATCAGCTGGCGGGATTTTTGTCTGACCACGCGCCACCCCAGCGTCTCGGCCAACCCCCGTGGGACTTTCTGCCCGAGGCTTTGCCGGCTCGGCTGCCCCCCTCCCGGGATCTGGCGGCCGCCTGGTTACTGCTGCGGGATCAGGATGAACCGATCTCGCTGAGCGACTGGGTGGCACTGGTGTGCCCCGCTCCGGACGCGGCCCAGACGGCGGCCTCCTGGCTCTGGCTGGAGGGCCGCCAGGACTGGTTTCGCCTCAAGCAGGGGCGGATTCAGGCCCGCTCCGCCACTGAGCTGCGTCGCCTCAGGCAGGACCGTCGTCGTCTCGCCCTGCAGGAGGAGGAGCAGCGGGTCTGGCACGCAGCCCTGCGCTCCCGTCAGCCCCTGCGCCGCGACCAGCGCACCGCCAGGGCCGATGCCGATCTGGCCCTGCTGCACCGCTGGGCCGCCGGGGATACCTCCGTGCCCCTGCCGCCGCCCCTGCTGAAGGTCCTGCAGCAGGCACACTGCACAGCCGACAGCGGTGCGATCCGTCATTTGCTCGTGGATCTGGGCCTCTGGGATGCCCACCACCTGCCCTCCTTCAGCAGCAGCAGCTGGCAGCTGGGATTCACGCCGGAGCACCTGGCCGAGGCTGACCGGCTGGTCGCCCGCAACGACGAGAAGCTGCCGGGCGACGGGCGTCGCGTCGATCTCACCGGTCTGCGCACGGTGACCATCGATGACGACGACACCCGCGACATTGACGACGGCATCGCCCTCGAGTGGCTCGATGACGGCCGCTGCAGAATCTGGATCCACGTGGCCGATCCGGGCCGTCTGGTGGCAGCGGACTCCCTGCTCGACCTGGAGGCCCGCAAACGTGGCACCAGCCTGTACCTGGCGGGCGGCCACCTGCCGATGTTTCCCCTGCAGCTGGCCAGCGGTCCCTTCAGTCTGCGGGCCGGTCACCGCTGCGCGGCCTGGAGTCTGTGGGTGGAACTCGACCCGGAGGGAGCGGTGCAAGCCAGCGGCCTCAGCCCCAGTTGGGTGAAGCCGATCTACCGACTCTCCTACAGCGATGCCGACGAGCTGATCGAGCTGGCCCCCCCCCCCGATACCGATCTGGCAGACCTCCATGGCCTGCTGCAGCGCCGGCGCCGGTGGCGTGTTGCCCGGGGGGCCCTGCTGCTGGATCAGCCCGAAGGGCGCGTGCGCCGCGATAACGACAAGGCCCTACTGGAGATCACCGAGCCCAGTCCGTCCCGGCTGATGGTGGCGGAGGCCATGATCCTGGCGGGTGCCGTGGTGGCCGACTACGGCCGCGAGCACAACCTGGCCCTGCCGTTCCGCAGCCAGCCGTCCGCGGAGCTGCCCGCGGCCGCCGAGCTCGATCGCCTGCCCGCTGGCCCGGTGCGCCATGCAGCCATCAAGCGGTGCCTCAGCCGTGGGCTGAGCGGCACCAGGCCGGAGCCCCATTTCAGCCTTGGCCTGGCGGCCTATGTGCAGGCCACATCCCCGATTCGCCGCTATGCCGACCTGGTGGTGCAACGCCAGCTGCGCAGCCAGCTGGAGGGCTTGACGCCGATGGACGCCGACGCGCTCACGAGCCTGCTGGGGGAACTGGAAGGTCCGCTGCGGGAGGCCCAGCAGATTTCCCGCGAAGACCAGCGCCACTGGCAGCAGGTGTGGTTCCAGCAGCATCGCGCTGAGCAGTGGACAGCCCAGTTTCTCCGTTGGCTGCGGCCCCAGGATGGGCTGGGGCTGGTCCACGTCGAGGCGCTCGCCATGGACCTGGCGGCCCACTGCCCCCCGGCCTGTGAGCCCGGGGACCAGCTGTTGCTCCGGGTGCACCTGGTGGATCCGCTCCGGGACCAGCTTCAGCTGATCACCAGCCTCTGACCCCTGCCGCTGGCAGCCGGCGGCCGAGCTGGGTGGGAGCGGGATCCGGAGATCGGCCGGGCTCAGAACCGGGTGACCCGCAGCCAGGGCCCCCACGGATTGGCCACGGCAGCCAGGGCCACGACGGACCCCGATGCCTGCTGGGCAAACCAGTGGTGCACGGCTGGCTCCAGGGTGATCAGCGGCCAGCGTTCCCCTTGGGTGTGCAGCGCAAAGCTCCCGTCGGCCTCGCCCACCAGCACCCCTTGCCAGCGTCTCTCCCCCTGCTCCGGTGGAGGCAGCAGAGGCGCCGCAGCACGCTGCTGCGGCAGATCCAGCTGTCCCCGGTCACTGAGACGGGCCGGGTCGGCCAGACAGGCCAGCTGCCGCTGTCGCCATTGCGGGTGATACCAGGGGGTGTCCCAGAGCGGAAAGGGGCCCGCTGGCGCCTCTGGGTCGGCGATCAGGGCCTCCTGCAGGACCATCACCGGCAGTTCGGCCGGACTGCAGGCGCGCTCCAGGCAGAGGGCGGCCGCCAATCCCGCCGCCTGACCGATGTTGAGCACCAACGGTTGCAGCCTGGTGGCGCCGTTGGCCATGTGGCTGACGCTGATGCACTTGTCGGCGGCGAGCAGGTTCGAGGTCTCCGCACTCACCAGAGCCCCGTAGGGAATGGAGAATGGGGTGCCGCTCCAGCGGCCACCCCACCGGCAGCTCTTCGCTGCCAGGGGCCAGTCGCCACCTGGGTAGTGGTGGTCGTTAGCGTAATTGCCGACTGCCACCGCATCCACCCGGCCATCGCGCTCGGGCAGCGCCGCAATCGTGGCCGCTCCACGTCCCTGGGGCAGCAGATCGGTTTCCACCACGGTGCACAGGCCCCGCAGTCGGCGCCCCTCGCGCCAGTAGGGCATCAACGCCAACGGTGAAGGTCCGCTGAGCTCAAACCCACCTGCTTCTCCCTGCGGGAAGGTGGGGGCGAGCTCCAGCCAGCCGTCGCTGGCGTCCGCCAGGGCCTGGGCGAAGGCCAGACTGTGCTCCTGCATCTCCCGCTCGAGCTGCCGCTCCGCCTCGCGATCCGCCGCGAAGGCCCGCTCCAGGCCTCGGTGCCAGTCGTTGCCATGCAGCGGCCAGTTGAGCATCACCAGGTCGCCGGGCAGCCGCCCATAGGTGATCGTGCGCTCCAGTCCGAATGCGCCGCTCGCCTTGGCAAACGGTGCAGCCAGGGCGGCTGTCTGCTCCGCTGGCGCCGGGCAGCGGCGGTCGTGGCGCAGCCGGCCCATGGCCACCCAGGTGGGCGACTGCACCGGCTGGCTGGCGAAGAAGGGATCACTCTCCAGCTGCCGGCGCAGCGGGGCACTCGGTTCCTGCCACTGCTCCCGGGGTTCCCAGCCCAGTCGGTGGGCCTCACCCGTCAGGGCGATCAGCTCACCGCGATCGCTGCCATCCACGGCCAGCTCCAGCCCAAGCCGCCAGGCGCACTGCTGCCGCTCCACGGTCACGCTCACGAGCCGATCCCCCTGACGCGCAGCCTCCACCAGCCTGCAGTCGGGCCACCAGGTGAGGGCCGGCAGCGCCCCAACCCAGTCACGCAGCACCTGCTCGGCGGTTGAAGGCCGAAAGCCGAAGCAGCTCACCCAGTTGTGGTCCAGTCCGGTGGGTTCGCCAGCCGCCACGGCGCGCAGGAACGCTCCCCAGATCCCGGTTTGCCACGGGCTCAGCTCATTGCCGTCCGGCGCACAGACCCCGGCCGCGCTGACCATGCCCCCCAGCCAGGGCCCAGGGGTGAGCAACAGGGTGCGGGCACCCCGGCGGGCCGCCTGGATGGCGGCTGCGACACCGCCGCTGCCCCCACCCCACACCAGCACGGGCACCTGCAGTTCCGGCATGGGGCGGCAAGAAACGTCTCGGTAAGATCCGGCGGCGGCTGCAGCGAGCGTCTGGACGCCGCCGACCCTTCCCCCGCTGCATGTCCTACACCCTCACGACCCCGCTCTATTACGTCAACGATCGGGCCCATCTTGGCAGCGCTTACACGACGCTGGCCTGTGATGCCCTGGCCCGCTTCCAGCGGCTGAAGGGGAAGCAGGTCGTGTTCATCACCGGCTGCGACGAGCACGGTCAGAAGATTCAGCGCACGGCCGAGGCGGCCGGCCTCACCCCCCAGGCGCACTGCGATGCGGTGAGCGAGGGCTACCGCCAGCTCTGGCAGCGCTGGCAGATCAGCAACGATCGCTTCATTCGCACCACCGATCCCCGCCATCGTCAGCTGGTTGCCCAGTTCTTCGCCCGGGTGGAAGCCAGTGGCGATGTGGTGGAGGGGCGCCAGCAGGGCTGGTACTGCGTGGCCTGCGAGGAGTTCAAGGACGATCCCCACGAGGCCCAGGATCCGGAGTGCCCGGTGCACCGCAAGCCCCTGGAGTGGCGGGATGAACGCAACCTGTTCTTCCGGCTCTCCCGCTATCAGGGCCAGATCGAGCAGCTGATCCGCCGGCCTGGTTTCATCGCGCCCGCCAGCCGCCAGAAGGAGGTGGAGAACTTCGTGGCCCAGGGTCTGCGCGATTTCTCGATCTCCCGCGTCGACCTGCCCTGGGGTATTCCGGTTCCCGGCCACAGCGGCCACACCTTCTATGTGTGGTTTGACGCTCTGCTGGGCTATCTCACCGCGCTGCTGCAAACTGACGACCCCGTCGACCTGGAGCTGCTGGCCCAGCGCGGCTGGCCGGCCCAGCTGCACGTGATCGGCAAGGACATCCTGCGCTTCCATGCCGTCTACTGGCCGGCCATGTTGATGTCGGCCGGCCTGCCCCTGCCAGAACGGGTGTTCGGCCACGGGTTTCTCACCCGCGAGGGCCAGAAAATGGGCAAATCACTGGGCAACGTGCTCGACCCGGAGGCGCTGCTGGAACGCTGCGGCAGTGATGCGGTGCGCTGGTACCTGCTGCGTGACATCCCCTTCGGCGAGGACGGCGACTTCCAGCAGCAGCGGTTCACCGATCTGGTGAACAATGACCTGGCCAACACCATCGGCAACCTGCTCAACCGCACCAGCTCCATGGCCCGCAAGTGGTTCGGCGACGCGGTACCCCCAGCTGGCAGCGCCCGCCAACCCGACCATCCCCTGGCCCAGGCGGCACAGCAGGCCAGTGACCAGGCGCTTGCGGCGCTGGAGGAGCTCAATTTCCGCGGCGCTGCCGAAGCCCTGCTGCAGCTGGCCATCCAGGCCAATGGCTACCTCAACGAGCGGGCCCCATGGGCCTTGAAGAAGCAGGGTGACCAGGATGCGGCCGTGGCCGCCGATCTGTATGCGGTGCTGGAGGCCTGTCGCTGGATTGCCGTGCTGCTGACGCCGCTGCTGCCCGACCTGGCCGCACGCATGCAGGCCCAGCTGGACCAGCCGCCGCTGGCCAGCTTCATCACCCTGCCGGGAGGCTGGGGGCACCTGCTGCGCTGGGGTCTGCTGGAGCCAGGACTGGCCTTGCCGACCCCCCAGCCGGTGATGCAACGGCTGGAGCTGGACGGTCCGTTGTGAACAACGCTCAGCACCGCGTGCTTCCTGCGCTCACCGGGCTGCTCCTGGTGGCGGCATGCCAGCCGGTCCAGCAGCCGGAGCAGGTGCCGCCGCCATTTGTCTTCCGCACCCTGGAGCTGCGCCAGAAGGATGGGCGCGGCCTCCCGTCCTGGGAGATCACCAGTCCTGAGGCCCGCTACGACCTGGGCCGCAAGCTGGCCACCGCCCGGTCCCTGCGTGGTCTGATCTACGCCAAGGGCAAGCCGCTCTACCGCCTGACGGCCAGCCGCGGACTGGTGATCAACGACGGCGAAGTGGTGCAGCTCGAGGGACCGAGCCGGCTGGAGCGCCTGGGTCCCAACCCCCTGGTGATCACGGCCCTGCGGGTGCGCTGGTACCCCAGATCGGGACGGATGCTGCTGGACCGCCAGCCCCGTGCCACCCAGAAGCAACTGGAGCTCACTGCCCGCCGGGCGGTGTTCGACGTCGGCCAGGACAAACTGCTGCTCAGCGGTGACCCGCTGTTGGTCGACCAGGGCCGTCCGCGCCTGAGTCTGGCTCTGAGGCAGGTGCAGTGGTGGGCCGCCAGCGGCACCCTCATGGGTGCGGGTCCCGTGCGCGGCGAGCGGCGGGAATCCGGCGGCAGGCACCAGACCCTCACCAGCCCCTCCCTGTCCGGCAACAGCCTTCGCCAGGAGTTGATCCTGGCCGCTCCCGTGCGCGTCGTCGACGCCGCCGATGGGTCTGAACTGCGTGCCCGGGCCAGTCGGATCGACCTGGCTCAGGAAACGATCAGCAGCGACCAGCCGTTTGAAGGTCAGCGCGGCAGCCTGACCCTTCGCGGACAGGGCTTCACCCTGTCGAGCCGATCCACCACCCTGGTGATTCCCCGGGGCTGTGAGCTGCGCCAACCCGGCGACCAGCTGCTGGCCACGCGCTGCAGCTGGAACTGGAGCACCGACCAGGTGGAGGCACGGGGCGGCGTGGAACTGCGGCGTCAGCAGAACGGCCAGGTCACCCGGGCCGAACAGCTGGATGGGCGTGCCGCCAAAGATGGCAGCGTCGTCTTCAGCCAACCGGGCGGGAGGGTCACCAGCCAGTTCAGCCTCCCGCCAGCGGCTCGATCGGGCCCTGGGGCGCCGCGGCGGTCCAGCCCTCCAATTCAGCTGTGATCCGGCGAGCCCAGCCCTCCGCCCAGGTCAGGTCGCCGCGGTCAAAACAGCGCGGTGCCCAGCCCCCCAGCAGCAGCAGGCCCCGCTCCCCCAGCGGCTGCACCAGTACCGAAGGCAGACCTGGCAGCAGGGCCAGGAACTCATCGCGGCCTGGATAGAGCGAGAGATCCACCAGGGAAATGGCCTTGCCCTGCTGCAGCGCCCGAGCGCAGATCGGCCCCGGCTCAAACCGCTCTGCCCCCAGCAGGCCACGCCGCAGCAGGGTGCGTCCCTGCCAGTGCACGCAGACCACGGCTGCTGGGGTAGCCGTCAACAGCATGTGGCTGCCCCAGCCCAGCTCTTGACGCAACGGCTCGCTGAGGCTGGCATCCAGCTCCAGGCCCTGGTCGCCGGTCAGCTCAACCCGCTCGCGATTGCGGGGGACGATCCGAACCCAGAGGCTGCCGATCAGCAGCAGCCCCACGGCCATCAGGCTGGCGAGCACGCTGGCCCGCTCGAGGGCAGGATCCAGCTGGGCAGCGCTGAGCTGGTTCCAGATCGTCAATCCCAGGGCCGTGGCACCGCAGCCGATGCAGAGACGGGCAGGCAGCGGCGAGGACATGGGCTGGGCTGGCAGACAGGGGCTGGATGCAGGCGGCAAACTAGGTCCACCTGGCAGCCCCGCTGTGCACAGCCGCCCCCTTGCACGCCTGTTCGCGTTCCTGCTTTTCCTGCTGCTGGCTGCAGCCCCCTGCTGGGCCCTCTCAGCGGCAGACCTGCCCACCACCCTGCCAGCCGACCCGGTGGTCGACCGCTCCGAGGTGTTGAGTCGCGCTGCGAGCGGCGACATCAGCCGCGCCCTGGATCACCTCGACCAGCAGGGCGTCGCGGCCCGGCTGGTCACCATGCCCAGGCTCGACTACGGTCTGGGGTTGGACCAACTGGGCGAGCAATTGCTGGAGCGCTGGCAGGTCGACACGGCCGGCCAGCCACTCCTGCTGTTGCTGATCGACACCCAGACCAATGGGGCGGCGGTGATCGCTTCGCCCGCACTGAGCGAGCGGCTGGGTCCGGCCCTTTTGCGCAGCACGGCGCGCACCACCCTGGCCCAGCCCCTGCGCGATGGGGGCCGCTACCGGCAGGCCAGCCTCGATGCCCTGCAACGCCTGGAGGTTGTGCTGCAGGGTCTACCCGACCCGGGCGAGCCCGCCACCGCCGAGGTGGTGACCCCCAGAACCACGGTCCCGACCCGGGAGGAGACCATGGCCAGCAAGGCCTGGGTGTGGGTCACCGTGCTGCTGGTGGTGGGCACAATCGTGCCGATGGTCACCTGGTGGGTCTTCTCCCGCTGAGTGAATCCATGGCCCTCAACGACTGGATCGGTGCCTTCGGGCGAGCCGATGCCCTCGATCTCAGCCACGATCTGGAGCGGGGTTACGAAGCGGCGCTGTTGATCCAGAGCATTGAGCTGGAGCACTACAACGACCGCCCGGTACGGCCCGAGTTGCAACTCACGATCCCCCGGGCCGAGCAGGCGCAGCTGCTCCGTCGCTTCCGTGCGGCGCTTGAGATCTGCCGCCAGAGTCTCGACGGGCTGCTGCCCCATCGCGGGGAACTGGCTGGCCAGGAACTGCGCCAGTTTCAACTGATCCAGACGGTGGTGAACCGCTACGAGCTGCGGCGGACGCCTCTGCCGGCGATCAGCCGTGCACCGGAAGTTCTGCCCCGCAGCCTGCTGGGGGTCGTGAACCAGGTCCGCCGCCAGCTCGATCCGGAAGCGGAGGCCAATGTGGTTGCCGGTTTCCGTCGCCGCCGCGATTCCACGCTGGTCTCGCTGCGCATCCTGCTGCTGCTTGTGCTTGTGCCGGTGTTGATGCAGCAGGTCAGCCGCACTTATGTGGTGTCGCCGATCGTTGATCGCTTCGCGCCAGATAACGCGTTTCTCACCTATCCCAAGCCCCAGCTGGAGGAGCGCGCCGCCGAGAAACTGCGCCTCTACCGTGAGGAGATTGAATTCGATGCGGTCCTGAACGGGAGACCGCTGCCCACGGCAGAGCAACTGCATCTGCAACTGTCGGAGCGGGCCAAGCTGCTCAAGGAGGAGGCCGACCTGGAGAGCACCCATGCCATCAAGAATGTTCTGGCCGATGTGGCCGGGCTGCTTGGGTTTGCCGTTGTTTGCCTGCTTGGACGTCGCGACCTGCAGGTGTTGAGAGGTTTTCTGGATGAGCTTGTCTATGGCCTCAGTGATAGCGCCAAGGCCTTCGCAATTATCCTGTTCACCGATATTTTTGTGGGTTTTCACAGCCCGGAGGGCTGGACCGTGCTGCTGGATGGCGTTGCCCACCACCTGGGTCTGCCGGCCAGGGAAAACTTTGTGATGTTGTTCATCGCCACCTTCCCGGTTGTGCTGGCCACGGTTTTCAAGTACTGGATTTTCCGCTACCTGAATCGGGTGTCGCCCTCCTCGGTGGCGACCCTGCGCAACATGAATGGGGGCGGCTGATCGCTTGGCCCGGCTCTCCCTGGTGCTCGGTCCTGCCCGCAGCGGCAAGAGCCGCTGGGCCGAACATCTGGCTGCCCACTCCGGCCGGTCGGTGCTCTACGTCGCCACAGGCGCCGCTGCCCCAGGGGACGGGGCCTGGCAGGCCCGGCTCGACCTGCACCGCCGCCGCCGTCCCCCATCCTGGGGCTGTCTGGAGGTGGGCTGGGATCTGGCCGCCGCACTGCCAGGCCTGCACCGCGATCAACTGGCCCTGATCGATTCCCTTGGCAGCTGGGTGGCCCATGGCCTGGATCTGGAGTCGGCCAGCTGGGCCAACGCCTGTGACGCCCTGCTTGAGGCCATGGACCACTGCCTGGCTGAACTGGTGGTGGTCAGTGAACAGACCGGCTGGGGTGTGGTCCCCCCCACGGCCATCGGCGGACTGTTCAGGGACCGCCTCGGGGCGATCGAGCAGAGGCTGATGCCGCGCGCCGATGCCGCTTGGCTGGTGGTGGCTGGCCGTGCTCTCGACCTGCTCAGGAGCAGCCAGGCCGTGCCGGAGTCCCCCTGATGCCGCGGATCGTTCTGTTCCAACCCCAGATTCCGCCCAACACAGGCAATGTGGCTCGCACCTGTGCGGCCATGGGCTGCGAACTCCATCTGATCGACCCGCTCGGCTTTGAGATCAACGATCGTCAGCTCCGGCGCGCCGGGCTCGACTATTGGCCCTTCGTCTCCCTGCGCCGCCATCCCGACTGGCCTGCATTTGCCCTGGAGCGCCAGCAGCGGGGTGGCCGACTGCTCGCCTTCAGCAGCCATGGCCGTCAGCCCTATCACCATCTGACCTACGAACCCGATGACTGGCTGCTGTTCGGCCGAGAGACCGACGGGCTGCCGCCCGGACCACTGGCGGCCGCCGACCGGGTGCTCACCATTCCGATGCCCCAGCGCGCGGGACACGACGGTGCAGGAGGCGTCCGCAGCCTCAACCTCTCGGCCTCAGTGGCCGTTGCCCTGCTGGAGGCGTTGCGCCAGCTGGGCGCCCTGGATCAAGTCTCGCAACTGGAGCCATAAGACTCTCCCTGGTCTGATCGGCTCGCCTGCCGGACCGGCCTCCGCGTTAAAACCGGGCGGAGCCCCTGCTGCAGCTGCGTTCTCATCCGTCTTTTGCAGCGACGAACGGGCGCAAGTAGCGCTTGCAACTTGCCGCCCCTGGGACCATCCGCTACTGTCTGCACGGCTCAGGGATCACGGCTTCCTCACTGAGTCATGTCGTTCGGAACAATCGAGGACATTGATGAAGAAGGCCGTTTCGCACGTTCAGAACTGTTTCAGGCTCGCACTGAAGCTTGCGCTGCCCCTTGCGGCGATCGCAGTCCCGGCTGCGGTTGTGGCCCTTTCGCCCCCAGATCCTGACCAGGACAGTGTCGATCAGCTCCTGGCAGCCCTGCCTGCCCCCAGCTCTGATCAGGTCTGGGTCAAGGTCCGCCAGCCAATCACGGTTGAGAGTCTCTCCAGCAGCCTGCGGGTGCCAGAGGAACGGCTGGCCAGCCTCAATGATGTCAGCCCCGATCACCAGTTTCTGCAAGGTGACTGGCTGGTGATTCCGAGTCAGCAGACCCGTGAGGTGAAATTGCTGGCTTCTGTCGATACCAGTGAGCTGCGGCGTACACCGCCCCTCCAGAGCCTCCCACCCCTGGAAACCCTGGGCGTGGTCCGTTTCGGCGAAACCCTGATCCAGCTGGCCCAGCGGTACGGTCTCACCCTTCAGGAGCTGCTGAGGCTCAATCCAGGCCTGGAGACGGCACGCCTGGTGGCCGGCACCCAGATCCGCCTTGTGCAGTCCGCTCCGGGGCGCTCCCGCATGGTGCTGGGCCTGAAACCCACCACCAGTGGTGGTGCCAGCTGGCCTGAACTGCCCGATTTCGGCGGTGACCAGCGCCCCTTCGGTGAGCAGCCCGACAGCAGCACCGGTTGGATCTGGCCCTCCAAGGGCATCTTCACCTCCGGCTATGGCTGGCGCTGGGGCCGCATGCACAAGGGGATTGACCTGGCCAACAACGTCGGCACGCCGATCGTTGCCGCCAAGCAGGGGCGCGTGGTGTTCGCCGGCTGGCACGACGGGGGCTACGGCTATCTGGTGACGCTGGCCCATCCCGATGGCAGCCGCTCGCTCTATGCCCACAACAGTCGTCTGCTGGTGCAGGTGGGTCAGGAGGTGGACCAGGGCCAGTCGATTGCCCAGATGGGCAGCACCGGTCGCAGCACCGGGCCCCACCTCCACTTCGAGATCCATCCGCCCAGCCGTGGCGCCGTGAACCCACTGCAATTCCTGCCACCCAGGGCCTGATAAGATCACTGGGTCTGCGGCTCGGTAGCTCAGCTGGTTAGAGCGTGGGATTCATAACCCAAGGTCGGGAGTTCAAGTCTCCCCCGAGCCATTTTGACAGTTTCTTCAACTGTTCAACTCTCACGATTGCTTAAGATGAAAGCAGCTTATAACCCTTAATACTTCCAAACTGTAAGATACGATCAATCTGCAAGGCACACTCCATCTGGAGACCACGGCGAGTCTTTTCTAGACTCCTCACCCTTTGAAGACTTCGGCTTTGATCCATACCGAACACGAGGTATTGGATCGGGAGGGTTCAACGCGCCGCTCGTATCAGCGTTCAGATTGCGCTCCACGCGCCGCGGAGGCCGTCCGGCTCAGGGGTTCGCCTCAGCAGAGCCTCCCGATGGGCGCC
>JBEDAU010000015.1:0-2740 GCA_041177605.1 Cyanobacteriota bacterium
GCTGGAGGCGATCGAGCGCCGTGGGGGCACTGCCGATCAGCACCACGGGTGCCGCCGCCCCCGCTGCGCCGCGGCCGAGCTCCTGCCAGGCGGCGCCCATGCCGGCCGCCGCCCGGGTGGAGCCCGCCGGGGCCTGCGCAGGCGCCCAGTCGAGCAGGCAGACCACCCGGTTGCCGAAGGTGCGGCGGGCCATGGGCGCCACGGCGGCCGCCGCCATGGCGGTGTCGGTGAGGATCGGGGCCCCGGCCGCCAGGGCGGCCGCGCCTGCCGCACAGGCCCCACCGGCGGGACTGAACCGCAGCTCAGCCGCGATGGCGGCATCACCACTGCTGTGGATGCAGCGCTCCAGCAGCTCCCGCTCCAGAGGGGTGAGGCCGGCCAGGGCCGCGGCCAGGGGCGGATCGAACCGGGCCTGCTCCGCCAGCAGCAGCCGGATCCGCCGGAGGCTTTCCGTGAAGATCGGATGATCGAGGGAGTGGGGCTGATCCGGCACCCCGGTGGCCTCAGCGGGCTGCCCCCCGATCCTGGCAGGGGAACCCAGGCGGGTTCAGGCCAGCATGGGGCAGTGTGTTGGGCGCCGCGGGGCCCTGCCGATGCCGATCCACCTGCTCTGGGGCGACGACGAGGCGGCCCGCGGCCGGGCGGTGGAGGAACTGATCGGCGTGCTGGTGGATCCGGCCTGGGCCTCGATCAACCTCAGCCGCCTCGATGGCAACGACCCGGCCCAGGCAGCCCGGGCCCTGGAGGAGGCACGCACCCCGCCCTTCGGCGGGGGAGCCCGGGTTGTGGTGCTGCAGCGCAGCCCGTTCTGCAACCAGTGTCCGGCCGAGCTGGCCGATCAGCTGGAAGCCTGCCTGGACCTGATCCCAGCCAGCTGCCACCTGCTGCTGGTGAATCCGGCCAAGCCGGACGGCCGCCTGCGTACCACCAAGGCACTGCAGAAGCGGGCCAAGGCGACGCCTGACACCCCCCCAGCCCAGGCGATGGATGGCGCGGTGTTCGAACGCAGCTTCGCGCTGCCGGCGATCTGGGATGGGGCAGGGCAGGTGGACCTGGTGCACCGCACCGCCCGGGAACTGGGCCTGCAGCTGGAGCGGGCCGCAGCGGAAGCCCTGGCCGAGGCCATCGGCAGTGACAGCGCCCGCCTGGCCAGCGAGCTGGAGAAGCTCAGCCTCCACGCCGCCGGCGGCCCGATCAGCGCCGCCGGCGTGCAAGCCCTGGTGGGCGGCCAGAGCACCAGCGCCCTGGCGGTGGGCGAAGCCCTGGTCGCCGGCAAGGCCGCCGACGCCATTGCCCTGGTCGATGCCCTGCTGGCCGCCAATGAGCCGGCCCTGCGGATCGTGGCCTCGCTCACCAGTCAGATCCGGGGCTGGCTGTGGGTGGCCCTGCTGGATCAGCAGGGGGAGACCGACGTGGCCACCATTGCCAGGGCCGCCGGCATCGGCAATCCCAAGCGCATCTACGTGCTGCGCAAGCAGCTGCGCGGGCGCGGACCCACCACCCTGCTGCAGCTGCTGGGCCAGCTGCTCGAGGTGGAAGCCGCCCTCAAGCGCGGCAGCGAACCCGGCGACGCCTTCCGCGACGGCTTCCTGCTCTCGGGCTCACGGATAATCAGCCGTTGAACTCCGACTGCCGCCGCGCGTCCCGCCATGGCCCTGCTGGTTCAGAAGTTCGGCGGCACCTCGGTGGCCGATGTGGAGCGGATCCAGGCGGTGGCCCGGCGCATCGCCCGCAGCCGCGAGGAGGGCCACGACCTGGTGATCGTGGTCTCGGCCATGGGTCACACCACCGATGAGCTCACCGGCCTGGCCCGGGCCATCACCGGCAATCCGCCCCAGAGGGAGATGGACATGCTGCTGGCCACCGGCGAGCAGGTGTCGATCGCCCTGCTCTCGATGGCGCTGCACGCGCAGGGGGTGCCGGCCACCTCGATGACCGGCACCCAGGCGGGGATTGTCACCGAGTCGGCCCATGGCCGGGCCAGGATCCTGGAAATCCGCACGGAACGGCTGCGCCACCTGCTGGCCGAGGGCCAGGTGGTGGTGGTGGCCGGCTTCCAGGGCACCAGCAACTCCGCCGCCGGCACCCCCGAGATCACCACCCTGGGCCGCGGCGGCTCCGACACGTCGGCGGTGGCCCTGGCGGCCGCCCTCGGTGCCGATGTCTGCGAGATCTACACCGATGTGCCGGGGGTGCTGACCACCGACCCGCGCAAGGTGGCCGATGCCCAGCTGATGGAGGAGGTGAGCTGCAACGAAATGCTGGAGCTGGCCAGCCTCGGTGCCGCGGTACTGCACCCCCGGGCCGTGGAGATCGCCCGCAACTACGGCGTGCCGCTGGTGGTGCGCTCGAGCTGGAGTGACCAGCCCGGCACCCGCCTCACCAGTGGCGGTGCCAAGCCGATCGGCCACGGCGGCCTGGAGCTGGGCAAGCCGGTCGACGGCGCCGAGCTGGATGAAGGGCAGGCCGTGATCGCCCTGGCCCACGTGCCCGACCGTCCCGGCGTGGCGGCCCAGCTGTTCGAAGCCCTGGGCGCCGCCGGCCTCAACGTGGACCTGATCGTGCAGGCCACCCACGAACAGACGAGCAACGACATCGCCTTCACGGTGGCGGATGCGGAACTCGGCACCGCCGAACGGGTCTGCCGGGAGGTGCTGGCAGACCTGGGCGCCGCCCCCGGTAGCGATGGGGGCGCCCAACTCAGCGCCGAGGGCGGCCTGGCCAAGCTGAGCATCGCCGG
>JBEDAU010000016.1:0-6848 GCA_041177605.1 Cyanobacteriota bacterium
GTGCTGTGGGGTGCGGACGACCGGATCCTGCGGCCACCGCTCAAGCGGGCCGCCCAGGCTCTGTTAGGAGAGCGGGTGGAAGAGCTGGCCCACTGCGGCCACCTGCCCCACATCGACCAACCCCAGACCGTGGCCCGCCGCTGGCAGGCCACGGCTTGCCGTGTTCCTGAACCCCTCGCTTGAGCACTTCACCGATCTCTCCTGACGACCAGGTTCCCAGCGGGCCCGTGCTGCAGCTCCTGGCCAGCGGCCTGCAGTTCTGGCTGCGTCAGCGCTGCCATGTGGAGGGCAGCCTGGAGCTGCGCCTGCACGGCTCGGCGTTCAACCTGCTGCGGGGGCGCCTGGATGGGGTGAGCCTGCACGCCCGCCGGGTCACCTATCAAGACCTGGAGATCGAGCTGGTGGATCTGCGCAGCAGCGCCATCCGCGTGCAGATGGGCAATCTGCTCAGGGGCCAGGCCCTGCAGCTGGATCAGCCCTTCGCCATCCAGGGACAACTGAGCTTCAGCCCGGATGGCCTGAGCCGATCGTTCACCAAGGCCCGCTGGCGCGGCCTGGCCGACTGGCTGGCCGAGCACCTGCTGGGCATAGCGCCCCTGCTCGACCTGGGCATCGCCGGCAACCGGCTGGCCCTGAAGGCCCAGGGCATCGGCCCCAGCGATCGGGTGGAACTGGAGATCTGCCTGGCAACCGTGCCCGGCGGGCTGTCGTTCACCACCGTGGACGGGAGCACCGAACTGCTGGTACTGCCGCTGGATGCCTCGATTGATCTCCGCGATGCCCGCATCGAAGCAGGGATGGTGGTGCTGGAGGGCAGCGCCCAGGTGACCCCCTAGCCCGGCAGCAGCGGCAGCACCAGGGTCACCAGGGAATAGACCACCGCCGGCACGAACAGATAACTGTCGATCCGATCCAGCACACCCCCATGGCCGGGGATGGCATCGCCCGAATCTTTCAAGCCGGCATCGCGCTTCATCATCGATTCGGTGAGATCGCCCACCAGGGCGAAGACCGCCACCACGGCGCCGAGCAGGGCCCCGATCAGCCAGCCCCAGCGCCAGCCGATCCAACTGCCCCCCAGCGCCCCAACGACCATGGCCGACACCACGCCGCCCAGGGCCCCTTCGACGGTCTTGCCCGGGGAGATCGGCGAGAGCGGCGTGCGGCCCAGGCGCCGCCCAATCATGTAAGACCCGATATCGGTGGCCACGATCAGGAAACAGGCCAGCAGGGTGAGGGCCAGACCCGCCTCCGGCAGCTCCCGCAACTTGATCCAGTGACTGGGCAGAAAGCCCAGATAGAACAGGCCGAACACCGAGGCGGCGATGTCGGCGATGGTGCCGGTGACCGGCTGCAGCAGCAACCAGCCACAGATCACGGCGCCTGAAGCCGGCAACACCGCCGCCGCCACGTCGCCGGCGAACCAGCCGCTGGTCGCCCCACTGGCCGCCATGGTGGTGACCAGCAGCAGCTGCACGGCCACCAGGGTGGTTTTGGTAGCGGGCCGGATGCCCTTGAACTGGGCCATGCGGAAGAACTCCAGCAGTCCCAGGTGCACGATCACCCCCACGGCCACGGTGAACCACCAGCCGCCGAGCCACACCACCACAAACCCGAAGGCACCCGCCGCCCAGCCGCTCAGCAGCCGGGGCAATGTCGTGGCGGTGCGGGGGGAGGGAATCACGCGGCGGCGGAATCGGAGGAGCGCTCGGCCGCGATCACGAACAGCGGCTCGGCCGCGGCCAGCTTGGCCTGGCTGCCCCGCCGCTGCATGCGGTGCACCGTGGCCTGCACCACCTGCAGATCGGAGGCGCCCAGCTGGCTGAGGGTATCGGTGGCGTCGACCAGGCCCTCCAGGCTGGCGGTGCTGATCACCAGCCGGCCGGACGGCCGCAGCACCGGCCAAACCGCCTGCAGCACCGACCCCAGGGGCCGGGCCACTTCCAGCAGCACCCGATCCGGTGGCCCCGGCAGACAGGCCAGGTCGTCCGGGGCGGCGCCGGCATGGATATGGAGGTTGGCGATCGCAAAGCGCCGGCGGTTGCGTTCCAGCAGCTCAATCGCCTCAGGATCACGCTCCAGGGTGTGCACCGTGCCGCGGGGCATCAGCCGGGCAATCTCCAGGGCCAGGGCCCCGGTGCCCCCCCCCACGTCCCAGACCAGCGAGTCGGGCCGCGGACGCAGGTGGGCCAGCAGCATCACCCGCAGTTCCATGGGCGTCGGACTGAAGCCGGGCGCGTCCTCGAACACCCCATCCGGCAGGCCGGGGGTCACGAAATCCCACTGCACCGCAGCGGTGGTGGTGGCGGCGGAATCGTGCATGGCCCCGAGCGGTGGCTAGGCAGCCACAACCTTCACCGTATCAGCGATCTGATCCCCCCACCGGCGCCGCTGCTCCACCAGCCAGGCGGCCCTGGCCCCGTCGATCCGCTCGCCGGGGATCAGCAGCGGAATGCCGGGGGGGTAGGGGCAGAGGGGCTCGGCGGCGATGCGGCCGCTGGCCGCCGCCAGCGGGGCCAGCTCCGCGGGCGCCCGCCAGGCCAGGCCCACCGCCAGCTCCGGCTCGGCCACCAGGGGCAGCGGCGGCGGGCTGAAGCGGGGCAGCGGCTCGCCGCCCAGGGCCCGGCGCAGGGCCAGCAGCTGGCGCGGCAGCCGCCAGGCAATCCCCACTGGTGGCGCCAGGCCCAGGCACACGGTGAGGGTGCCCGGCTCGGGCAGCTCGCCGATCACGCCACGGGCCATCAGCCAGTCGTCGGCCGCCAGCCCACTAAAGCCCTGGGCGGCGCAATCGAGCACCAGCCGCAGGGGGTCGTCATTGGCCACCAGGGGCAGCGCGAGGGCGTCACAGCGGCGGCGCAGGCGCGCGCCCACCGCCGCGGCCCCCCGCCACTGGCGCTGGCCGGCAGCGCTCACCAGCTGCTGCAGGCTGTGTTCGGCCGAGGCCAGCAGCAGCCGGCTGGGGCTGGAGGTCTGCAGCCACAGCAGGGCCCGCTCCAGGGCCGCCGTGGCAACCCGGGAGCCCTGGGCCAGCAGGGCGGCACTCTGGGCCAGCCCACCGGCGCCCTTCTGGCAGGAGAGCACCACCAGGTCGGCCCCGGCCGCCAGGGCCTCGCCGCGGCCATGGGCCTGGTCCACCAGCACCGGCAGCCCGTGGCGGTGGGCCAGCGCCACCAGCGCCGGCAAGGGGGCGGCCATCCCCTGATAGCTGGGCGACACGAGCACCAGGGCCGCCAGCGGGCCCGCCGCCAGGGCCGCCGCCAGCACGGCCTCCAGGTGGGCGGCGCTGGGCGGCAGCCACAGGCCCGTGGCCGGGTCGAAGGGCAGGTCGAACAGCACCGGCCGCAGGTCGCCCAGCACACAGCCATGCAGCAGCGAGCGGTGCAGGTTGCGCGGCAGCAGCACCCGCGCCCCCGGAGGCGCCAGGGCCAGCAGGGCCGCCTGCAGCAGGCCGCTGGCACCGTTGACGCCGAACCAGCAGCGCTCAGCCCCCAGCAGGCCGGCACAGCGGCGCTGGGCATCCACCACAGACCCCTCGGCTTCCAGCGGGCCGCCGATCTCGGGCAATTCGGGCAGGTCCCAACTGCCCGGCCGGCGACGCAGCAGCCGGCGCAGCTCCGGCACCAGGCCGCGGCCGCGGCCGTGGGCCGGCAGATGCAGATGCAGCGCCATGGCCGGCCGGCTGGGATTTCTAGAGTCTGGCCATTCCCATGGCCCGCGCCCGTGACCTCCTCCGGCACCGCCTACGACCCCGGAGCCGATCTGGGCTGGCTGCTGCGGCGCCCCTGGATCCTGGCCGGCCGCCTCACGGGCGTGCTCTGGCAGCTGGGCAGCCTGGCACTGGTGCTGCTGGTGCAGGGCAACAGCCGCGACGGGGGCGTGCAGCAGCGGCTGGCGAAGCGCATCTTCACCACCCTCACGGGTCTGGGCCCCTGTTTCATCAAGGTGGGCCAGGCCCTCTCCACCCGGCCCGACCTGGTGCGGCGCGACTGGCTGGAGCAGCTCACCCGCCTGCAGGACGACCTGCCCGCCTTTCCCCACGCCGTGGCCCTGGCCACGATCGAGGCGGAGCTGGGGGCCCCGGCCGACCAGCTGTTCGAGGAGTTCCCCGACTACCCGGTGGCGGCGGCCAGCCTGGGGCAGGTCTACCGGGCCCAGCTCAGCGACGGCCACTGGGTGGCGGTGAAGGTGCAGCGCCCCAACCTGGCCTTCATCCTGCGCCGTGACCTGGCGATCATCCGGCTGCTGGCGGTGAGTTTCGGCCGGCTGTTGCCGCTCAACCTGGGCTTCGGCCTGGGCGAGATCATTGATGAGTTCGGCCGCTCCCTGTTTGAGGAGATCGACTACCGCCGCGAGGCCGACAACGCCGAGCGCTTCGCCGCCCTGTTCGCCAGCCACCCGGAGGTCACGATCCCAAGGGTGGAGCGCCATCTCTCCAGCCAGCGGGTGCTCACCACCAGCTGGATCCATGGCACCAAGCTGCAGCAGCGCCATGAGCTGGAGGCCCGCGGCCTCGACCCGGCAGCCCTGATCCGCACCGGCGTGATCGCCGGCCTGCAGCAGCTGCTCGAATTCGGCTATTTCCACGCCGATCCCCATCCCGGCAACCTGTTCGCCCTGCCGGGCAAGACCGGCCCCATGGGCCATCTGGCCTATGTGGATTTCGGCATGATGGACTCGATCAGCGACAGCGACCGGCTCACCCTCACCGGTGCGGTCGTGCACCTGATCAACCGCGACTTCCGTGCCCTGGCCCAGGACTTTGTGAGCCTGGGTTTTCTCAACCCGCGGACCGACATCGAACCGATCATCCCCGCCCTGGAGGAGGTGCTCGGCGGCGCGGTGGGGGAAAACGTGGGCAACTTCAACTTCAAGGCGATCACCGATCGCTTCTCGGAGCTGATGTACGCCTATCCCTTCCGGGTGCCGGCCCGCTTCGCCCTGATCATTCGGGCGGTGGTGAGCCAGGAGGGGCTGGCCCTGCGGCTCGATCCCAGCTTCAAGATCGTGGCGGTGGCCTATCCCTATGTGGCCCGGCGCCTGCTGGCCGGCGACACCGCCGAGATGCGCAGCAAGCTGTTGGAGGTGCTGTTCGACGACCGGGGCCGGCTGCGGATCGAGCGGCTGGAGAACCTGCTGGCGGTTGTGGAAGGGGAAGGGCCCTCGGTGAGCCTGCTGCCGGTGGCCGGCGCCGGCCTGAAGCTGTTGCTGGGCCCCGAGGGCAGCGAGCTGCGCCAGCGCCTGCTGCTCACCCTCGTGCAGGACAACCGACTGCAGACCGAGGACCTGCGCGCCCTCACCGCCCTGCTCCGGCGCACCTTCAGCCCGCGCAAGCTGGCGGGCACCATGCTGCAGCGGCTCAATCCGCTGGCCTCCCTGGCCGCTGCCTGAGGGGGCGCCGCTAGGGTCGCGGTCCTCCAGGCTCCGCCGCCGTGCCCACCGACCCGATCACCCTCAGCGATGCTGCCGCCGATCTGGCCAGCGGTGCCTACGGCGATCTCGACGCGAGCGAGTTTCTGCTCGAATTCGCCCCGCTGCTCCAGCCGCCCTACCTGCTGGCCGGCATCGGCCTGGCCGTCGGCATGCTCTGCGGGCTCACCTTCGCCCGCCTGGTGAAACTGCGGCTGGAGGCCTGGAAACAGGACCGGCTGGCCATGCTGCCCCTGGGCAATGGCGCCACCACGCTCCCCTATGTGGGGGTGGTGCTGGGCATCACCCTGTTCATCGGCGGCAGCCTGCAGGTGTTCGGCTTCTCCGCCGGCGTGGCCCTGCTGGTGTCGTTCATCCTGTCGCTGGGCACCGCCGGAGCGCTGTGGGTGCAGCTGGAGCGGCTGATGGCCCAGGTGGAAGCCGGCAACTTCCGCGCCGTCGACTTCGACAACTTCGACCAGTTCTTCTAGTCCCTAGGCGACCAGATAGCCCTCCAACATCTGCGACTGGGCCCGAATGCCCTCGATCGCCTTGCGCTCCAGGTTGCGGGTCTTGTCGCGGCTCATGCCCAGGGCCTTGGCGATCGAGCTGAGGCTCATCGGCTCGCCACCCTCGGGGTTGCCCTCGCAGGGGATGCCGTAGCGCATCTTCAGCACCCGACCCTGCAGCTCCGGCAGCTGCTCCAGCAGCGCCCGCAGATCCCCCTTCAGGCACTCCCCATCCAGCCGCTCCTCCGGCAGCTCCCCCTCGCCCGCCAGCAGGTCCAGCAGCTCCGTGTCATCCCCATCCCCCACCTTCGTCTCCAGACTCACCGGCACCCGCGCCCGGCACAGCAGGTCCTTCACCTCCTCCTCCGGCAGCTCCACCGCTTCGGCCAGTTCCGTCACCGTCGGCGTTCTGCCCAGCAGCTGGCTCAGTTCCCGCTGCCCTTTCTTCAGCTTGTTCAGCGTCTCAGTGATGTGGATCGGCAGCCGGATCGTGCGGCTCTTCTCCGCAATCGCCCGCGTGATCCCCTGCCGGATCCACCAGTACGCATAGGTCGAAAACTTGTAGCCCCGCGTCGGGTCGAACTTCTCCACGCCCCGCACCAGCCCGATCGTCCCCTCCTGGATCAGGTCCAAGAGCTCCATGTTCCGCTTGGTGTATTTCTTCGCGACACTCACCACCAGCCGCAAATTCGCCGCCACCATCCGCTCCTTCGCCCGCCGGCCCGCCTGCAACCGCTTCTTGAGCAACGGCGCGCTCAGCCCCGCCGCCTTGGCCAGTTCCGCCTGGTTCGGCTTCCGCCCCAGCTGGCCCTCCAGCTCCCCCTCCAGCTCCTCGATCGCCACCAGCTCCTGCACCTGGCGCCCCAGCGTGATCTCCTGCTCGTGGGTCAGCAGCGGCACCCGACCGATGTCGCGCAGGTAGCTGCGCACCAG
>JBEDAU010000017.1:0-11008 GCA_041177605.1 Cyanobacteriota bacterium
CCTTCGGCTCCTGCGCCGGCGTCGCCCTGGGAGCCCTCTACCCGGTGGCCAATTACTTCATCCCCCCCCGGGCCGCTGGTGGCGGTGGTGGAACCACCGCCAAGGATGCCGATGGCAATCCGGTGACCCTCAGCGGTTGGCTGTCCAACCACAAGGAAGGCGACCGCAGCCTGGTGCAGGGCCTCAAGGGTGATCCCACCTATCTGGTGGTCGACGGCCCCGATTCGATCGGCGATTACGGCATCAACGCCATCTGCACCCACCTGGGCTGCGTGGTGCCCTGGAACAGCGGCGCCAACAAATTCATGTGCCCCTGCCACGGCTCCCAGTACGACGCCACCGGCAAGGTGGTCCGCGGCCCGGCCCCCCTCTCCCTGGCCCTGGCCCACGTGTCGGTCGAGAACGACACGGTGTTCGTGAGCCAGTGGACCGAAACCGACTTCCGCACCGGCGACAAGCCCTGGTGGGCCTGAGTCCGGCTCCCGCTCCGATCTGACCGCCGTTTCTCCCAGCCCCGCCGCCCCGTTTCCGATGCGCCGCACCCTGTCTCTGCTGCTCAGCTCCCTGGTGGGCACCACCCTGGCCGTCGCCATCCTGATCGGCGCAGCCAGCCCCAGCTGGGCCTACCCCTTCTGGGCCCAGCAGAACTACGCCAGCCCGCGCGAGGCCACCGGCAAGATCGTGTGCGCCAACTGCCACCTGGCCAAGAAAGCCACCCGGGTCGAAGTGCCCCAGGCCGTCTTCCCCGACACGGTGTTCAAGGCGGTGGTGGAGATCCCCTACGACACCTCGGTGCAGCAGGTGGCCGGTGACGGCAGCCCCACTGGCCTCAACGTGGGCGCCGTGGTGATGCTGCCCGAGGGCTTCACCCTGGCCCCCCAGGACCGCCTCAGCGAGGAGCTCAAGGAAGAGACCGCAGGCATCTACTACACCCAGTACTCCGACGACCAGCCCAACATCCTGCTGGTGGGCCCGATCCCGGGTGACCAGCACCAGGAGATCGTTTTCCCGGTGCTCTCCCCCGACCCGGCAGCCGACAGCAGCATCCATTTCGGCAAGTATCAGCTGCACGTGGGTGGCAACCGGGGCCGCGGCCAGGTGTATCCCACCGGTGAGAAGAGCAACAACGGCGTGTACAACGCCCCCGCCGCCGGCACCATCTCCGCCATCACGCCTGCTGATGCCGGCGCCACCGTGGTCGAGATCACTACAGGCGAGGGCAACACGGTGAGCGAGACCGTGCCCGCCGGTCCCACCGTCACCGCTGCCGTCGGCGACGTGGTGGCCGCTGGTGCCCCGCTCACCAATGACCCCAACGTGGGTGGCTTTGGCCAGGTGGATGCCGAGGTGGTGTTGCAGAACCCCGTGCGCATCTACGGCCTGCTGGCCTTCTTCGCCGCCATTGTGCTGGCCCAGATCTTCCTGGTGCTCAAGAAGCGTCAGGTGGAGAAGGTGCAGGCCGCCGAAGGAATCGTCTGAGCAACGTGCTCGCCACTTTCACCTCTCCGGGGCCCCTGGTCTTCCAGCTGGGCCCCTTTGCCTTGCGGTGGTACGGGCTGCTGATCGCCCTGGCCGTGCTGGCCGGCCTGGGGCTGGCCACGCGGCTGGGCAAGGCCCGCAGCGTCGACCCCGCCCTGATCACCGACCTGCTGCCCCTGCTGGTGCTCGGGGCGGTGCTGGGCGCCCGCACTTACTACGTGGCGCTGGAGTGGCGGCAGTACGCCGCCAACCCGGCCGATGCCCTGGCGATCTGGCGTGGCGGCATCGCCATTCACGGAGCCCTGATCGGCGGCCTGCTCACCACGGTGCTGTTCTGCCGCTGGCGGCGCCAGGCGTTCTGGCCCCTGCTGGATGTGCTGGTGCCGGCGGTGGCCCTGGGCCAGGCGATCGGCCGCTGGGGCAACTTCTTCAACTCCGAGGCCTTCGGTCTGCCCACCCAGTTGCCCTGGAAGCTGGCGATCCCCGCCGAGAGCCGGCCAGCTGAGTTTCTCGACCAGCTCTACTTCCACCCCACCTTCCTCTATGAATCGCTCTGGAATCTGGGGGTCTGCATCCTGCTGCTGCTGCTGTTCCGCGCCGCCGGCCGCGGCCGCATCCAGCTGCCGGCCGGCGCCCTGAGCTGTGTGTACCTGATGGCCTACAGCAGCGGCCGGGTGTGGATCGAGGGCCTGCGCCTCGATCCCCTCTGCCTGCTGGCCCAGCCGCCGTTCTGCCAGGGCGGCCTGCGCATGGCCCAGCTGGTGAGCCTGGTGCTGATCAGCCTGGGCGGGGTCGGCCTCTGGTGGCTGCTGGGCCGCCGCCGCCCCCTGCCCGACCCAGGCGGGGTGGGGCCTTGAACCCGAGCGAGGCCATGGGGCAACCCAAGCTGTGGATCGTGGGGGCCGGCCCCGGTGCCCCCGACCTGCTCACCCTGCGGGCGGCCCGGGCGATCGAGCAGGCCGAGGTGTTGGTGTACACCGATTCGCTCGTGAATCCCCAGATCACGGCCCTGGCCCCGGCGGGCTGCGAGCGGATCCGCACCAGCAGGCTCACCCTCGAGCAGGTGCTCGAGCTCGTGCAGGAGCGGGCCGCCACCGGCCGGCGCGTGGTGCGCCTGCACGACGGTGACCCCTGCCTCTACGGCGCCCTGGCCGAGCAGATCTGCCGCCTGGCCGATGCCGGCATCGCCGTGGAGGTGGTGCCCGGCATCAGTGCCTACCAGGCCACCGCCGCGGCCCTCAACGCCGAGCTCACCATCCCCGGCCTGGTGCAGACGATCGTGCTCAGCCGCACCGGCGGCCGCACCGGTGTGCCCGAAACCGAGTCGCTAGCACGGCTGGCGGCCCTGCGGGCCTCCCTCTGCCTCTACCTCTCCGCCCGCCATGTGGAGGAGGTGCAGGCCGAGCTGCTGCGGCACTACCCCGCCGACACGCCGGTGGCGATCGGCTACCGGGTGAGCTGGCCCGACCAGTGGCTCACGGTGGTACCCCTGGCCGCGATGGCTCAGGTGAGCCGCGAGCGCCAGCTGATCCGCACCACCCTCTACGTGGTGAGCCCGGCCCTGGCCCCGCCGCAGCAGGCCCGCTCCCGGCTCTACTCCGCCAGCCACCGCCACCTGTTCCGCGGCGGCGCCCCCGAGGATGACGGCGCTGCCGCGGCGGCAGCTCAGCCGGCCTCTCCGTAGAGCTCCCGCGCCAGCCGGGCCCGGTCCACGCCACAGCCCAGCCGCTCGGCGATCGCCTCCAGGTCGCGCGCGGCGTTGCCCAGGCAGCAGGTGCCGCCGGGGGAGGGGGTCACGTTGAACACCAGGCCGGGCAGGGCCGGGATGCTGGCCTCGCCCAGCATCAGCTTGCGGTTGCGCTTGTCGATCAGCTGGGGCCGCACGCCGCCATAGCCCTCGGCGAAGCGCAGATCGGCCAGCTGCATGCCGGGCACGATCTTGCGGGCATCGGCCAGAAACAGGCGCCGCCGCAGCCAGGGCAACTCAAACAGCAGATTCTTGAGGATGTAGTTGCGGATGTCGGCAATGCGCAGCAGCTGCCAGAACACCGCCAGCACGGCCCAGTCGAGCCGCAGCACCCGCAGAAACTCCCAGAACGAGGCAGGCTTGTAGCGCTCCAGAAGGGGCAGCAGCAGGGCGGTGGGGCCGAAGCGGGTCTTCCCCGGCGCCCGGACATCCGGATCGCCGTGGATGGCCGCGAAGGGCAGCTTGTCGTTCTGCACCGTGTACACCTTGCCCTTGAGCAGGTCGGGGGTGAAGTAGAAGCTGCCGGCCACCGGCAGGCAGGAGTACTCCAGGCCGAAGCCCATCTGCTGGGCCATCAGCAGGCTGTGAGCCCCGGCGTTCACCACCACGTGGCGAGCCAGGATCTGGGTGGGTGCCAGGGGCATGCCGTCGGCGTCCAGCCCGGCACGGCAGCCGGCGGTGGGCGCCAGGGTGACCCGGAACAGCTCCCCTTCCGGGGCGATCTCCAGCACCCGGGTGCCGAGGTGCAGGTCGAGGCGGCGGCCCTCCCGGGCGGCGATGGCCGCGCGGGCCTGGTCGACGAACGACTGGGAGAGTTCCTCGTAGTCGACGGCGGTGTAAGTGCTGCGGATGCCGATCGCCAGCAGCTCCTCGGGGCGCAGCTGGCCGTCGACCAGGGCCACGTTCGGCTCCCACTCGGCGATCTGCGGCTTCTCCAGCAGCTCCATGGCGGGGAAGTGGGGCGAGAAGCGCGCGAAGCGCTCCCGCAGGAAGGCGCACTCCGTCTCACCCACCGCCAGCACCATCTTGGGGGTGCGGAACACGCAGCGGTCGCGCACCGCCGGCTCCAGCAGCTCGGCGTAGTGCACGATCATCTCGGCGGTGCGCTTCACCTTCACGGCCTTCTCGAGCGTGTAGTTGGTCTCGATGTCGCCGCAGTGAATGGTCTGGCTGTTGTTGGTGGCCCTGGAGTTGACCCGCGCCAGATGGTCGTAGCGCTCCACCAGGGTGATGCGCTCCAGGTCGGTGTAGCGGGCCAGCTCAAACAGCAGCGCCGTGCCGCACACGCCGCCGCCCACGATCAGCACATCGGTGTGGGGGGTGTCTGGGGCCAAGGGGGCAGCTGAAGCAGAAGGGCGGTGGACCCATGCTGCAGGATCGTGTCCCACGGCCGTTCAGGCGCGGGCGGCCAGCAGCACGACCAGGGCGCCGCTGAACATCAGGGCCGCCGCCGGCAGGCGCAGGGCCCCGCCCGGCTCGCCGAGCCAGAGCACCCCGGCCAGGCTGCCCAGCAGGGTGTTGAGCCGCTTGATCGCCACCACGTGCACCACGGCGGTGCTGCGCAGGGCCTCCATCTGCAGGCTGGTGCCCACCAGGGCCAGCAGCGCCACGGCCAGCAGCAACGGCAGCCGGCGCTGCCACCAGGGGGCGCCGGCCAGGGGCCGGGCAGCTGGCAGGCGGCGCTGGTCACCGGCCAGCAGGGCCGGCAGCAGCAGGGGCAGCCCCACCACCGCATGCAGGGCCGTGACCCACAGCAGCCCGCTGCCGGAACGAACCCCCAGCTTGTCGATGCTGGCGCCGACGCCCCAGAGCACGGCGGTAAGCAGCATCTCGGCCGCCCCGGGGGCCTGCCACAGCGGCCGGCCCGCAGCGGCGCTGCTGCGCAGCAGCAGGGCACCGAGCACCAGCAGCCCCACCCCCAGCGCCGCCACGGGCTGGGGGCGCTCCCCCAGCAGAAGCCAGCCGGAGGCCAGCAACACCAGGGGGGAGAGGTTGAGCAGGGGGAGGGCCAGGCTGAAGTCACACCGGGCCACACCGCGGCCGTAAGCCCAGAAGGCCAGGGCATTGACCAGCCCGGAGGCGAGCAGGGCCGCGAGCAGGGCGGGCCCATCCAGCGGTGGCGGCCACAGCAACAGCCAGGGCAGGCCGAGCAGGGCGGTGAGGCAGCAGCTCAACCCCAGGCCGAGCCGCACGGTGAAGCCGAGGCGCAGCAGCGCCCGCAGGGCCAGGTCAGCGGCGGTGGTGCAACAGGCCGTGCCCAGGGCGAGCAGCGACCAGTGCGGCATGGAAGGCAGGGCCGTGGGTTACATTCAGTGAGCGCCAGCATTGCAGGGCGCCAGCACGGCTGCTTGTTCCTGACAGGACCGCCGCGACTGCACAGACCGGGCGATTAGCACAGCGGTAGCGCACTTCCTTCACACGGAAGGGGTCACTGGTTCGAATCCAGTATCGCCCATTGATTTGATTCAACCGCCGACTTCTTCGGTGACGTTTCAGCTGGAATGGCGGCGCTGCAGCGTTCCACGCAGTGTGGTCTGCTCATGCGGCCACGTCTGCCATTGCACCCGCCATCGGCCCTGCTTACAACGATGGCAGTCTCTGCGGGTGAGCGCGTGGACAACGCCAGCGACAGCCAGTGCATCCAGGCGGCCTACCAGGCCAAGCTGCAGCTGCTCTACGGCGCGCTGTTCGAAGCCTGTGTGGCGGCCCAGGGCCAGGAGGCCCAGCTCAAGCCGGCCGACGACGCCTTCCGCCGGGGGGTGAGCCTGGCCCGCCAGGCCCGCGACCGAGCCCTGAAGCTGCTCTGAGCCCCGCAGGCTGGCGCAACCGGTCAAAACCCGCGCATTTCGTCAATACCTGCGTGTTTCAACAGTTGACAGCGCCGTTGCCGCCGGCCCAGCGCCGCTGAAGCCTGGGGACTCCTTTCCGGCCGTCGCGGGGCCCGGCTGCTGCCATGCCTGCTCGCCTTCGCTGCCCCCGGCGGCTGCTCGTCGCCGCCCTGCTGCTGCTCTCTCTGGCCCTGCCCGCTCTGGCCCTGGCCCCACCGGCCCTGGCGGCCACCGCTCCGGCAGCCGCCCCGGTGGTGGACCTGCAGCAGGGCTGGCGGCCCGAGGAAGCGGAGCTCTACAACCACACCTCCGAGGGCACCAACCTGGCGCCGCTTGAGCTGGCCCTCAAGCTCCCCGATCCGACACGCCCGGGCCACCGCTTCCTGGAGGATCTGGAGCAGCGCTACGGCTTCATCCCCTCGCCGCCGTCGGAGCGCAACCCCCACGGCCTGCCGGTGGGCCTGGCGATCGACCCACGCCCCCAGCGCTTCGGTGACCGCACCTACCTGGGGCTCACCTGCGCCGTGTGCCACACCCGCGAGCTGCGGGCCCAGCCGCTGGCCCGCCGCGGCGGCGCGCAGGAGGTGCGGCTGCCGGTGCACGGCGGCCCCGCCCTGGTGAACCTGCCGGCCTTCAACAGCGACTTCTATGGGGCCTTCGCCAGCCTGCTGGCCGATGAGGGGGCCTTCAGCGGCTATGCCGCCGAGGTGCTGGGCCGGGATGCCGGCAGCGAGGCGCTCGCCGGCCTGCGCCAGGAGATCACCGACCTGCTGGGCCCGGTGCAGGCCACCCGCCAGGTGATCGCGGCGATGGGGGTGGAGCAGCCCGACTTCGGGCCGGGCAACCTCAACGCCCTCAGCCAGGGCAACTACAACAACGTGGGCCTGGTGGCCTGGCTCACCAGCCGGGGCCTGATGCAGCCCAGCGGCGAGAAGCCGCTGCCGATCGGCTTTGCGGGCACGGTGAACTTCCCGCCGGTGTGGTTCTCCCCCCACGACGACTGGGCCCAGTGGTTCGCCGAGATCCACCACCAGGGCTCGCGCAACTGGGTGCAGTCGGTGTCGAGCTCGCCGGTGCGGCCCCCCCGGCAGGCGGCGGCGCTGAAGGAGGGGGCGATCGTGGCCTCGGTCGACTTCGACGGCATCGAGGCGATCCAGGAGGCCCTCAACCGGCTGCGCACACCGCGCTGGCCCGAGGCCGTGTTCGGCGCCCTCGATCGCCCGCGGGTCGACGAGGGGCGCCAGCTGTTCGGCCAGCACTGCGCCAGCTGCCACGTGAGCAGCCCGGGCACCGCCAACGCCGTGGGCCGCCGCTTCCGCCAGCGGCGCGCCTTCGCGGTGGGCACCGATCCACTGGCCTACGAGCAGTTCGCAGCCGGCGCCGAGGCCCGGGCGGCGGGGCTGACGCGGCTCTCGGAGGCGATCCTCAAGCTGCGCCGCGCCCAGCTGCTGCAGCGCTTCAACAACGACGCCACCCTGGTGGCCAACACCGAGCTGTTCGATTCCAAGGGCCTGCCCAACCGCTTCGGCCTGGCCCGCGACTACAACGGCGCCGAGGGGGCGGCCTACTGGGCACCGCCGCTGGAGGGGGTGTTTGCCACCTCCCCCTACCTGCACAACGGCTCGGTACGCACCCTGGGCGATCTGCTCACCCCGCCGGAGCAGCGGCCCAGCCGCTTCCGCACCGGCACCAACCTCTACGACCCGCAGCAGCTGGGCCTGCGCGACGAGGGCCCGTTCACCTACGACACCGCCGAGCCGGGCAAGGGCGCCGGCGGCCACCCCTTCGGCACCGACCTGCCCCAGGCGCAGAAACAGGCCCTCCTCGAATACCTCAAATCGCTGTGACCACCCCCATGGGCTACCTGGAGACCCTCGATCACACCCCCGCCGAACAGCGCTGGGCCCTGGTGCAGCGCTGGATGGAGCAGGAGCCTCAGACTTTCTACGCCGAACTGCGCTGCAAGCGGCCGATCCTGGCCCTGCCGGAGCTCACCCTGGTGAGCCGCTTCGACGACTGCATGGCCGTGCTGCAGCAGCACGAGCGCTTCAGCGTGGCGCTCTACGGCCCCAAGCAGGCCGGCTTCTGGATGGCGGAAGACGAAACGGCACGGCACTGGCGCGAGAAGGGGGTGATGCGGGCGGTGCTCGATCTGGAAGACCTGCCGCGGCTGCGGGCCTTCGCGGCGGAGCGGGCGGCCCGGCTGCTGGCCGAGGCCGGCGGCAGCCTCGATGCGGTGGCGGGCCTGAGCCGCGCCGTGCCGGTGGCGCTGGTGCAGGAGCAGTTCGGCTACGACCAGAGCGATCCGGCCGAGATCCGCGCCTGGTCGTTCTGGAACCAGTACGACGCCTTCTACAACCAGCCGTTCCACGCCGCCGAACGCCGCGACCCGAGCCCGGAGCAGATCACCGCCGAGCGCCAGGCCGCCAACACCCGCATGGGCACCTACCTCAAGCAGCTGCTGCAGCGCCGGGCCGCCAAACTGGCGGCGGGGGCCAGCGGTGAGGGGCGGGGCGATCCGGCCACGCGGCTGCTGCGGCTGAGCCAGTCGGGCGCAGTCGACTTCGACCTGCAGCGGGTGGCCCGCAACGTGGGCGGGCTGCTGATCGGCACGATCGAGACCACCTCCCAGGCGGTGATCCATGCCCTGGCCTACCTGCTGGCGGATCCGCAGCGGCAGGCGGAGGCGGTGGCCGCCGCCCAGGCGGCCGACAGCCGCGCCATCGACGGCCAGGTGCTGGAGGCGCTGCGCTTCCACCCGCCCTTCCCCTATTTCTTCCGGGTGTGTGAGCAGCCCACCCGGCTGGCCCTGGGCACGGCCGGAGAGCAGGAGATCGCGGCGGGCACCACCGTGCTCACGCTCAACCACGCGGCGATGTTCGACCCGGCCGGCTTCCCCGATCCGGAGCGGTTCGATCCCGGCCGCAACCAGAGCCTCAACTTCCTGTTCGGCCATGGGCACCACCAGTGCCTGGGCCGCCACATCGGCGCGGTGATCATTCCGGAGATCGTGCGCCAGGTGCTGCTGCTGCCCGGCCTGGAGGCCACCGGCCCGGTGGACCGCGGCGGCGGTCCGTTTCCGGAGCACTACCCCCTGCGCTGGAGCGCCTGAAGCAAGCCATGACCTCGAGCTACTTCCCCAACCCACAGCTGCTGCAGAACCTGCCGCTCAGCCGGGCGGCCTACTCGCACCGCACGGCCTGGATCCTGGCGGCGATCTCCTGGCTGGCCTACCAGCGGCTGCCGGGCGAGAGCCAGCTTTCCCTCACCGAGGTGGTGAAACAGATCGCCGCGGCAGCCCAACAGAACCAGCGCTCCCAGATCCGCGAACTGGTGCTGCGCTACCACCAGGCGGAAAACGGGCCGGGCTCGCCGCTGGTGGAGGAACTGGAGCAGGCCGGCTTTGAGTTTCTGCAGCCGTTCGAGAGTGAGATCGGCACGCAGGCGTTTCTGGCCCGGCTGAAGCCCGCCGGCGAGCAGCGGCCGATGCTGATCCTGGCCTTCCGGGGCACCGAGACCAAGGCGATCGAAGACATCCGCACCGACGCCAAGGTGGGCCTGCAGGGGGCACCGGGTGGCGGCCGGGTGCACCCGGGCTTCTACCGGGCCTTTGAAAGCGTGCAGGAGGAGATCCAGCGGGCGTTGAACGCCCACGGCGACTGCCCGCTTTACATCACGGGCCACTCGCTCGGCGGCGCCCTGGCCGTGGTGGCCAGCCGCTACCTGCAGCACCCGCAGACGGCCGCCACCTACACCTACGGCGGTCCACGGGTGGGCGATGAGCTGTTCTTCAGCGACTACCGGGTGCCGGTGTATCGGGTGGTGAACGGTGCCGATGTGGTGGCGCGGCTGCCCTTCGGCGAGTGGTTCACCCTGCTGCTGGCGGTGATCCGGCTGATCCCCCTCAACGGCACCTACCGGCTGGCCGAATGGCTGCGCAACAAGGTGGTGGGCTACACGCATTACGGCAGCTCGATCTACCTCTCCGATGCCACCAACACCCTGCCCGACAGCGCCGGCATCGCCTACAGCGATCTGCTGGTGAAGCAAGACCCGGAATTCTTCTGGCGATCCCGCCTCACGCTCACCCGGCTGCTGCGGGGCGGCTTCCGGGCCTGCGTGGCCGACCACGACATCAGCACCTACACCCAGAAGCTCTACGCCAACGCCCAGCGGCGCCACACCTGATCAAGCTCCTCCAACGCGCCAGCAAGGCCGTGGGGCGAGCCGCCATCGTGCATGGACCCCGCAAGCGGCACTCCGCAACGGGCCCAGCGCGGACGCCGAGGGTGTCCGGTTCTGCGCAGGATCGAGTGCACCCGTTTCCGTGCCCACTGCTGAAGAGCGATCGCCTCTTCAGCAGCGACTACTGCGGGACATCGACAACGGTTGGGGACCGAAGTGCCTCGATCGCACCGCCATGGGCGATGCAATCCTGCGCCACTAGCCAAGACTGAAGCCGGCGTTGAAGCCAACTGGCAAAAAGCCCAAAAAGGGAGCGCAGCACCCTGAGAGATTCCCGGCGAATCAAGCATTGCTGAAATGAATGCGGCTGCATCCGGATGCGATCAACAAGGCACATGACCGCACCATGTGGCATCCTCAGCGACATTTCGTACAATAACCACACAGCCTACCGGCGCGAACAACTGACCCCGCAAAGCAATGAACAAACAACAAAGATACTCATGAAGCAGGTATACAGGATCACATATCCAACAGGCAAGATCTACATAGGCAAGGACAGCATTGGGAGCGCCCGATACATGGGCAGCCCTGATATAAATCTCGTCAATGCCGACTTCAAGGCGCTTCCAGATCACATCCGTAGAGACTACACCTTGCGAAAGGAGATTCTATGGGAGTCTGAAAGCGCAACAGAGGCCGAGCTCTCCGCAAAGGAAGTGGAAATGATTCGCCTTTATCGATCGAACGACCCCGCGATTGGATACAA
>JBEDAU010000018.1:0-5813 GCA_041177605.1 Cyanobacteriota bacterium
AACTGCTGGCCCACCTCCAGTTCGGCGAACGGCAGGGCGAGGGGCAAGGGAACCATGGGGGAGAGGTGGTTCAGGGGGCGAAGGCGGCCTGCAGCAGCAGGGCCGGTTTGTAGAGCAGGAAACCGGCCAGGGCCGGCAGCATCTCAATGGCGGGAACCCGGGCCGCGGCGATCACCAACAGCGCCGGAACCACGATCTGAAAGCGACCGAGGGAGCGGGAGTCGGGACCGAGGCGAGCGACGCTGCGGGCCAGCAGCCGCAGGTAGAGCAACCCACAGCAGGAGCCGAGCAGCAGGCTGCGGGCTGCCTCGCCGCCCCAGATCACCAGGGTGATCAGGCTGGCCACCACCCCCACCAGCGCCGTGGCCAGCAACAGACGGCGCTGCAGCCGGCCGTAATGGTCGTCGGAGGGGGCAGCGGCGGCGACGGAGGCCTGCAAGCGCGCCGGGTCGAAAAGCCCGGGCAACTTATCACGCACGCTGCTCAGGCCAGCAGCTGCAGCACCTGCAGCGCCCGCAGCCGGCGGGCCCGCTGGCAGCGCTCCAGCGCCGGCATCGCCAGGGGCAGCTGGGCCAGCGGCAGCTCGGGGGAGGCCTCCAGGGCCTGGAGCAACTCCAGGTCGGCCGGCTCGATCGACAGCGGCAGCAGATCGGGCCCCAGCAGTGCGGTGGAGGGCCAGCCCCAGAGGCAGCGGTTGACGCGGCCGCGGGCCGCCAGCAGGTCGGCGTCCCCGTCCCAGCTGGGGCGGTGCAGGGGCGGCCGGGCCAGGAAGAACTCGAAATGACTGATGTCGGGGTCGAGATCCTCGACCAGCGCCCACTGCTGGCGCAGCGGCAGGGCGCGGGCCCGCTCCAGCAGCTCGCCCTGCAGCAGCCGAGCCGGATCCCACACCTCCGGGTTGGAGAAGCCCACGAACTCCAGCTGGGCACTGGCGACGAAGGCCAGCAGCCGCTCCAGGTTGTAGCTGGTTTCCTGCGGGTGCAGGTACATGTCGGCGAAGTTGGCGTCGGCCGCCGTGTCGAGCGCCCAGCGCTGCTCGTGATGGCGGCGCAGCCGGTTGGTTTCGGGCAGCTCGGAGAGCAGGCGACGGCCCAGCCGCAGGCCCGCCTCGCCGCTGCCGACCCCCAGCGCGGAGAGCGCCCGCTGGGTGCGGTGGATCTCCCAGCGACCACCATCGGCATACAGAAACAGATGCAGCAGACCCCCGGGTCGCAGCAGGCCGGCCAGGGCCCGCAGGCCGGCCTCGGGCTGGCGCAGGTGGTGCAGCACCCCCACCGAATTGATGTAGTCGAACGGGCCCTCGGCCTCCAGCTCCAGGAGGCTGCGCTGCTCGATGCGCAGCTCGCGCACCTGGCTGGCCGCGCCGGAGCGGCGGGTGCGCTCGCGGGCCAGCTCCAGGGCCCCGGCGCTGATGTCGACCGCCAGCACCGAGGCGCCGGGGTTGAGGTGGCAGAGGTAGTCGGTGCTGACCCCGGTGCCGCAGCCGGCATCGAGAATCCGCCAGCCCTGGGCCTCGCCCCCCGCTGCGGCCGGTACGGCGCCGGTGGCGAAGGCCCAGGCGCTGTCGACGCACCAGCGCCAGTTGTATCCAGGCGGCGGTCCGTCCTGCAGTGGATCGCCGGGGTAGGGGAAGCGGTCGTAGAAGGCGCTCACCACCGGCGTGGCGGCATCGCGGGGGCTCGATTCCGGCGCCCTGGCCGACGGCACGACAGACGACACAGCTGAGGAATGCAGTGGTCTGCGAGCTTTTCACGCCCGGCCCGGGCCGGCGGGGGGCGCTGCAAACATTTGTTCATGGCGTCCCGGCCCCCCAGGCCGTGAGCCGTAAGTTGGCCCAGCCCGGCTTGCACTCGTCGATGACCGTGACCGCCAGCAGCGGCAGCACCAGGGTCGCCCCGCAGCGCTACGACACCCTGCCGCTCTCGAGCGTCCGTCAGGCCGAGCAACAGGACCGGTTCCCGGACGGCGGTGAACTGGACAGCCTGATCACCTTCTTCCGCAGCGGCGGCAAGCGCGTCGAGGCCGCTCGCCGCATCAGTGCCAACGCCGAGTCGATCGTGGCCCGGGCCGCCGGTCGCATCTTCTCGGGTGGCACCCCCCTCTCCTATCTGGATGCGCCGCTGACGCCGGTATCCACCGCCTCGGATGCCACCCCGCTGGCCGCCGACCAGGCCGCCTTCCAGCGGTCGGTGCAGACCTTCTCCGGGGCGAGCGCGGCCAGCGGCCGCGGCAACCTGTTCACCCGCCTGCTGGAAGGCGCCGGCGGTGACGCCGACGTGCGCGTGGTGCTGCCCACCGGCTTCGCGCCGATCTCGGTGGCCCGCTATGGCACCGCGCGGATGAAGAAGTCGATCCGCGACCTGGCCTGGTTCCTGCGCTACGTGGGCTATGCCCTGGTGGCCGGTGACCCCAGCATCCTGGTGGTCAACACCCGCGGACTGCGCGACATCCTCGAAAAGGCCTGCTCCCTGGCCGCCACCAACGTGGCCCTGCAGGAGATGCGGGCCGGCGCCGCCGATCTCTGCAAAGACGATCCGGAGATGCGGCAGCTGGTGATCGACTACTTCAACGTGTTGATCGCGGAGCTGGAGGTGGCCACCCCTTCGGCACGCCAGCGGCTCGGCAGCCCGGTGACCCAGGGTCTGCAGCTGCCCGCCACCTACGCCCTGGCCGCCGACGGCAGGCAGCGCTTCATCATGCGGCCCCGCCTCAGCGGCGCCCAGAAGGCCGAAGTGATCCGCGCCGCCTACCGGCAGGTGTTCGAGCGCGACATCGCCAAGGCCTACAGCCAGATGCCCTGCCCGGTGGAAGCCACCCAGGTGCGCCAGGGCGACATCTCGATGCGCGAGTTCATCCGCGCCCTCGGCCACAGCAAGGAGTATCAGCAGCAGTTCTACGGCCGCTTCGTGAACAGCCGGGTGGTGGAGCTGGCCTTCCGCCACTTCCTCGGCCGGGGCATCAGCTCCCGCGAGGAGTTCACCCGCTACTTCGACATCGTGAGCGCCCAGGGCCTCAAGGGCCTGGTGGATTCCCTGGTGAACTCGATGGAGTACGCCCGGGTGTTCGGCGAGGAGACCGTGCCCTACCTGCGCGACCTCGGCGAGGAGGCCCAGGAGAGTGCCGGCTGGGGCAGCAACCGCAAGCTGTTCCGGTTCAGCGCACCGTTTGAGGGGGCACCCCAGTACGTCACCCTCTACGCCGCCTACCGCCAGCCCTTCGCCGACCAGCACGCCTATGGCGGCGGCAACGATCCGCTTGCCCTCACCTACGGCGCCATCTTCCCCTCCGGCACGGCCAAGGTGGCCACGCGGCCGGCACCGGTGACCTACGACACCCGTCGCATCCTGATCGGCAACGGCATGCGCCAGCCGGGCCAGATGGACAGTCCCCAGTTCCGCCAGGCGAGCCCCCGCCGGGTCGGGCCCAAGGTGGTGCGCCTGAGCCAGATCGCCACTGGCGGCAACTCCGTGCCGCGGCGCGGTGGCCAGCCCAGCGTGCGAGGCACCGAGAGCAGCACCCAGGCGGTGATCAACGCCGTCTATGTGCAGGTTCTCGGCAACGCCGGCTATGCCGGTGAGCGCAACAAGGTGGAGGAGATCAAGCTCGAGAACGGCGACATCAGCTTGCGGGAGTTCGTGCGCCAGGTCGCCCGCAGTGACGCCTTCCGCCGGCGCTACTGGAGCGGGCTCTACATCACCAAGGCGATCGAGGTGATGCACCGCCGCATCCTGGGCCGGCCCACCTTCGGCCGCTGGGAGATCGACAGCTACTTCGACACGGCAGCTCGCAAGGGCTTCTACGGGGTGGTCGACCAGCTGATCAACAGCCGCGAATACAACGAGACCTTCGGCGAAGACACCGTTCCCTACGAGCGCTTCATCACCGCCGCCGACCGCAATGCCCGCCAGGTGCCGGCCCTGCGTATCCCGTTCAACGCCGCGGCCTTTGCCGAGCCCACCGGCCGCAAGCGTCCGGAGGTCACCCCGCCGTCGGATTTCCGCGGCGGCACCAGCCTCACGGCCCGCAACCTGGCCGACAGCCGCCAGGTGATCCGGGGCAGCTGGAGCGCCAAGATCGCCGGTGGCCAGGTGATGGCCAAGCCGAGTGCTGTGCCCCAGGGTCCGGAGAGCGTGCGCTCGGCCCCGGCCCCCAGCCGCAGCTGGAAGACCGCCAGCCCCACCGGCTACGGCAAGGGCTTCTTTGCCCCCAGTGCCACCCCTGCGGCCGGAACAGCCGCAGCCGTGCTTCCCGGCACCGGCGTGGGTGGCTGGAGCAAGGCGGTGAGCAGCGGCGGCCTCAATGGCACAGCCCGCGAACCCGGCGCCGCCATGGCCCAGGCCCTCAAGGGCGGCCAGCCCCAGGGCTTCAGCCGTCGCCAGAGCCTGGGCCAGCCGGTGCAGCTGCCGCGCGACCCCAGCGAGGTGCAGGTGCAGGCGGCGATCGAGGCCACCTACCGCCAGCTGCTGGGCCGGATTCCCCTGGCCGCCGAACGGCTCAGCGACAGCGAATCCCAGTTCCGCAATGGCCAGCTCACCGTGGCTGAATTCGTGGGGGTGGTGGCCGGCAGCGACCTCTTCCAGCAACGGATCAACCGCATGGCCCCCCTGCGGGCAGCCAACGCCGCCTATCTCGCCCTGCTCGGACGGGCGGCCCAACCCCATGAGGCCAGCCGTTTCCTCGCCGCCCGCACCAGCAGCGGCCAGCTCGGGGCCGTGGAACAGGTGCTCAACAGCGAGGCCTACGCCAGCGCCTTCGGCCAGAACACCGTGCCGTACCTGCGGGGCATGGCCACCAGCGATGGCCTGCCGCTCAGCGCGGTGAACCGCACGGCGTCGCTGTATGCCGGCAACGGTGGACTGACCCCATCGCCGCGGGGAGCCGTCTGAGTCGGCAAGCCGGAAGGGGAGCCCCAGGCTTCCGGTTCAACAGGTCCTCCGGACACACACCAGGGCCACCCGAACCTCCCGACTCGCCCTCGGGAGGTTTTTTGCTGTTCAGTAAATCAAGGCGAGCAATTCAGCCCGACAGACGATCACAAATCAACGGGATCCATCGGCCGAAAGATCAACATTTGCATCGCCGCGCGCCCGCCGACCAGCCCGGCAGATCCCTTGGGGCGCAAGGGCTCTGCCGGGCCCACTCGCCGTGAAGAACTGTTACCGGCGTCCAGGGGTCGACGGGCTCTGCCGCAGAATGATGCGGCGATCGACACCGTCGATCCGTCCCTTACCCACCGGATATCGGTCTCCGTCAAGGCGGCCGCTTGTTTCGAGGCAGAACTGCATGAGCATCGTCTCCAACTCGATCATCAACGCGGACGCCGAAGCCCGCTATCTCAGCCCTGGCGAACTCGACCAGATCAAGTCGTTTGTGGCCGCTGGCCAGCGACGTCTGCGCGTTGCCCAGGTTCTCAGCGAGAGCCGTGAGCGCATCGTGAAAACCGCAGGCGGCGCCCTGTTCCAGAAGCGCCCCGACGTGATCTCCCCCGGCGGCAACGCCTACGGCGAGGAGATGACCGCGTCCTGCCTGCGCGACATGGACTACTACCTGCGCCTGGTGACCTACGGGATCATCGCCGGCGATGTGACCCCGATTGAAGAGATCGGCATCATCGGCGCCAAGGAGATGTACCGCTCCCTGGGCACTCCCCTCGAGGCCATGGCCGAGGCCGTGCGGGAAATGAAGAACGCCTCCATGGGCCTGCTCACCGGCTCCGACGCAGAAGAGGCTGGCTTCTACTTCGACTACGTCATCGGCGCCCTCTCCTGAGGCTGCTCGTCCCTCTCCTCCCCCGCCACCACAGCCGGATTCAT
>JBEDAU010000019.1:0-2659 GCA_041177605.1 Cyanobacteriota bacterium
CAGCTGTTGCTCGAGGCCCTCAGCGCTGAGCTGGGCTATCCCGCCGGCCTGATCCTGCAGGGGGTGGGCCAATGATCCGCCTCGATTGCCTGCGATATGACGGGGAAAAACAGGGGGGTGCCCCCTCTGCCCTGCTGCCCCACCACTGGGCTGAGCTGCAGCGCTCCGCCATCGCCGCCGATGTGGCCGCGGCCAACGTCGCCAGCTTCGGGGCGGGGGCAGAGCGCCACTGGGAGCTCGAGCGCGCCGAGCTGGTGGCCCACGACCGCTACCGGATCCAGACCGAGAGCCTCACCGCCAGCGGCCTGCCCCAGAACCAGCCGGGAGGGCTGACCGGCCGCCTGATCGCCCTCGATCGCCGGTACCGGCACCTACAGAGCGGCGGCTGGCGCTCCCTCAGCGCCGAGCTGGAGGGGCTGCCCCGCTTCGATCAGTGGAAGCCGGATCAGCCCCGCGCGAACCGGGAGAAGGCCGGCCGCTCGATCAAATACGAGACCCCGCCCGGCTTCCCCGATGGTGGCGGCCTGCTGCTGCCCCGTGTCCCGGATCGGCTCTGGCAGCTGATCTGCAGCCGCCAGGGGCTGCCCTTCCCCGCTGATCGTTCCGCTGGGTTCTGGCCCTGGGCCATCGCCACCCCCGGCCTGCAGCTGCTGATCTGTGAGGGCTGGAAGAAAGCCCTGGCAGCCCTCAGCGCCGGCCATGCAGCCGTGGCCCTGAGCGGCATCACGATGGGCTGGAGGGGCAGCCGCGAGAGCGGCCGCCGGCTGATCGAGGGCCTGCAGCGCCTGAGCGCCCCTGGCCGCCGCTGGCTGATCGCCTTCGACGCCGAACGCAAGCGCACCACCGCCCGCAAGGTGAAGGCCGCCGCTGGTGCCCTGGCCGGCAGCCTGCGGGCTGCAGGAGGCCGCCCTGAGATCGCCCGGCTGCCGTTGCTGAGCGGCCAAGACAAGACCGGCCTGGATGACCTGCTGGCCACCGCTGGCCCCGAGGCCCTCGATCGCGCCCTGGCCGATACCGGCCCCGCTCCGGTCCTGCCCTGGCTGCGGCCCGCTGATCGCATCGCCCCGGCCGGTGCCTACCTGGGCGTGGCCTGCCCCCTCCCCAGCCCGGCTGAGGCACCGCTGCTGGTGATCAAGGCCCCGATGGGCTGCGGCAAGACCCAGGCCGCCGCTGATGCCCTGGTGCCCCTCGCTGGGGCTGGTGTGCCGGTGCTGATGCCCTCTCACCGCCAGGCCCTGGGGCAGGCCGCCGCCGAATCGCTGGGGGTGCCCTGGCGGCCGGCCCTTGGCACCGATGAGCGCCTGCAGGGTGTGGCCGGCTGCTGGGATTCCTGGTGCCTCGATTCCGCCCTGCGGATCAGTCCCACCGGCTGGAGCGGGGGCGTTCTGGTGCTTGATGAGTGGATGCAGGCGATCGAGCATCTGCTGCTCTCCACCGGAACCGCACTGGCCGGCCACCGCGCAGAGGTGCTCCGCACCGCCGCCGAGCAGCTGCGCCGGATGCTCCAGATCCTGGCGATGGATGCCCAGCTGGCCGACTGGGGGGTGCGGCTGCTGGAGCGCCTCAGCGGCCGCCGCGCCCTGGTGATCGCCAGCGAACACCGCCCGATGCTCGGCCGGCCCCTCCACGCGCCCCAGGGACTGGAGACCGCCGCGGCCGCGGCTGAGGCCTTCCGCGCCCAGTGGGCCCGGTTGGTGTGGAGCGGCCAGAGCTTCCTCTGCTGGACATCCGCGCAACAGGCCGGCAGCCGCAACGCGCCCCAGACCCTGGCGATCCAGCACAAGCGCTGGCGCCCGCAAGACCTGGTGGACGTGATCGACTCCACCACCCCCGAGCTGGCCGCTGAGCTGGCCGCGGATCCGGATGGCTTCGCGGAGCGCCGCAGCGCTGAGGCCCGGCAGCAGGGGGGCAGCTGGGCCCTCTACGTCTCGCCGGCCATCTCCAGCGGCCTGAGCTTCCAGCGCTGGCGCCCTGATGCGGTGATCGCCCTGGCCGGTGGCCGCATCGCCCCCGAGCACGTCGCCCAGGCCCTCGCCCGGGTGCGCTGCCCTGATGTGCCCGCCTGGATCTATGCCCCTGAGCGCTGCCCTGGCGCCGCCCTGCGGGTGGGCTCTGGCGCGACCGATCCGGCCCAGCTGATCGCTGATCTGCAGGCCGTCGCAGACCCCCTCTACGGGCAGCTGGAGGCTGGCGACGCGGAGGGCGCCTGGCTGGAGGCCTGGGGCGAGCTGGGAGCGATCCGCAACCGCCAGAACTACGCCTACCGGGCCACCATCGCCGGGCTGCTGCAGAGCGAGGGCTGGGAGCTGCAGGAGAGCGCGCCGATGGATGAGGAGGCCGCGGCCATCGCCTGCGATGTGGGAGCGGCCCTGCGCGACATCGTCGGGCTGGCCCGGGACCTGGAGGATGAGGGCCTGCGGGAGGCCGCACTGATCAGCCCCCAGGAGGCCGCCGAGCTGGCCGGCAAGCGCCGCCGCCTGGCCCCCGGCGAGCAGACCGCCCTCGATCGCTTCCGGCTGGATCAGCGCTGGGCCCTGCAGGGGCGCCCTCTCCCCCAGGCCGTGATCGAGGCCGACCGCGACGGGCTGCGCGAGCGCCTGCGGCTGGGCTGGCTGCTCACCACCCCCGAGGCCGCGGCCCTGGTGCCCGAGCACGACGG
>JBEDAU010000020.1:0-9386 GCA_041177605.1 Cyanobacteriota bacterium
GATCAGATCCTCGAGCCGGGCCACGCCCAGCACGCTCAGCAGCTGGCGCACCTCTTCGGCCACGAACAGGAAGAAGTTCACCACGTGCTCGGGGATGCCGGTGAAGCGCTTGCGCAGCGCCTCCTTCTGGGTGGCGACACCCACCGGGCAGTTGTTGGTGTGGCAGACGCGGGCCATGATGCAGCCCTCGGCGATCATCGCAATCGAGCCGAAGCCGAATTCCTCGGCACCGAGCAGGGCGGCGATGATCACGTCCCAGCCGGTCTTGAGGCCGCCGTCGGCGCGCAGCAGCACGCGATCGCGCAGGCCGTTCTCCAGCAGTGCGCGGTGCACCTCGGTGAGGCCCAGCTCCCAGGGGCTGCCGGCGTGCTTGATCGAGCTCAGGGGCGAGGCGCCGGTGCCGCCGTCGTGGCCGGAGATCTGAATCACATCGGCATTGGCCTTGGCTACACCTGCGGCGATCGTGCCGATGCCGATCTCGGCCACCAGCTTCACGCTCACCTTGGCGGCGGGATGCACCTGGTGCAGGTCGTGGATCAGCTGGGCGAGATCCTCGATCGAATAGATGTCGTGATGGGGTGGCGGCGAGATCAGAGCCACACCGGCCTTGCTGTTGCGCAACCAGGCGATGTAGGGATCCACCTTGGGCCCGGGCAGCTGACCGCCCTCGCCGGGCTTGGCCCCCTGGGCCACCTTGATCTCGAGCTGCTGGCCGCTGCGCAGGTATTCGGGGGTCACGCCGAAACGGCCCGAGGCGACCTGCTTGATGGCCGAGCAGGCGGTGTCGCCGTTACGCAGGCCCTTGATCGTGGGCAGGGTCGCCGAGTGGCCCTCAATGTCCACGTCGGTGAGTGTGTGGAAGCGGGCCGGGTCTTCGCCGCCCTCGCCACTGTTGCTCTTGCCGCCGATGCGGTTCATCGCCACCGCCAGCACCTCGTGGGCCTCGCGGGAAAGGGCGCCGAGGCTCATGCCGCCGGTGCAGAAACGGCTGCAGATGCTCTCCACGCTCTCCACCTGATCCAGGGGCAGGGCTACCGCTGCCGGTTTCAGCTCCAGCAGGTCGCGCAGGGCGGTGACCGGCCGGTTCTCCAGCAGCGTTTTGTAGGTGGCGAAATGGTCATAGCCCGGGCCGGCCTCGACGGCGGCGTGCAGGGCCTTGGCCATTTCCGGGCTGTTGAGGTGAAACTCACCGCCGGTGCGGTACTGCACGAAGCCCATGAACTCGAGCTTGCTGCGGTTGAGCTCGGGGAAGGCCTTGGTGTGGAAGCTGAGGGTTTCGCTGGCCAGCTCGGCCAGGCTGAGGCCCGCCACGCGGCTGGTGGTGCCCTTGAAGGCCAGCTCGATCAGGTCGGCACCGATGCCGATTGCCTCGAAGATCTGGGCGCCGTGGTAACTGGCCAGCAGCGAGATGCCGATCTTGGAGAGAATCTTGCGCAGGCCGTCTTCCAGGGCCTTGCGCACGTTGGCCTGCACCTGATCGGGGGAGAGGGCCGGCAGCTTGCCGCGCTCGATGTTGGTCTGCACCTTGGGCTGGGCCAACCAGTGACGGGCCGTCTCCCAGGTGAGCCAGGGGCAGACGGCACTGGCACCGAAGCCGATCAGGCAGGCCAGGTGGTGGGTACTCCAGCACTGGGCCGTGTCGACCACCAACGAGGTCTGCAGCCGCAGGCCGAGATTGAGCAGGTGATGGTGCACGGCGCCCACCGCCAGCAGCGGCGGCAGGGTGGTGGTGGTGGCATTGATTCCCCCGGAACTACCGCCGCGGTCACTGAGCACCAGGATCTGGCTGCCGGCGCGCACGGCCGCCTCGGCCTCGCTGCGCAGGCGGTCGATGGCGGCATTGAACGGGGACGGCCCATCGCTGATCGGCACCAGGGTGGACAGGGTGCTCAGCGGCAGCCCCTGCTCACCCAGGGCGGCGAGTTCGGCCTCATTGAGGATCGGGCTGTCGAGGTGGAGCACGGCGGCAGCCGAGGCCTCCGGGCGCAGGGCCGAGCCCCGCCTGCCCAGATGCATCTCCAGGCTCATCACCAGCTTTTCGCGCAGCGGATCGATCGGCGGGTTGGTGACCTGGGCGAAGCGCTGCTTGAAATAGTCGTAAAGGAGATGGGGCTTGCCTGAGAGCACCGCCAGAGGGATGTCGTCACCCATGCAGTAGGTGGGCTCCTTGCCGGCACCGGCCATGTCCTCGATCACCAGATCGAAGTCCTCGGCGGTGAAGCCGAAGGCGGTCTGCAGCTGCAGCAGCTCCAGGTCGCCCATCTGGCGCTCCTGGGTCCAGGGCTGGGGGGCCAGGTGACGGCGGTGCTCCGCCAGCCAGAGGCCGTAGGGATGGCGGGACGCCACCTCCTGCTTCACCTCCCAGTTGCGCAGGAGGCGACCCTGCTCCAGATCCACCGCCAGCATCTGGCCAGGCCCGAGGCGGCCCTTCTCCACGATGCGGCTTTCCTCCAGCTCAGCCACACCGGTCTCCGACCCCATCACCACGAAGCCGTCGCTGGTGATGCAGTAGCGGGCCGGGCGCAGGCCGTTGCGATCCAGGGTGGCGCCGACGCTGCGGCCGTCCGCGAACACCAGCAGGGCCGGACCGTCCCAGGGCTCCTGGGTACAGGCCGAATACTCGTAGAACGCCTGGATCTCGGGCTTGCCGGTGAGCTCGGGCTGGTCGCGGAAGGCCTCCGGCACCAGGGTGAGCAGGCTCTCGGTGATCGGCCGGCCGCTGCGCACCAGCAGCTCCAGGGTGGCGTCGAGGTTGGCAGAATCGCTGAAGGCCGGGTTCACCACCGGCTTGAGATCCGATGCGGCCTCCCCCCAAACGGCATCGAGGTTGGCCTCGGCGGCCCGGGCCCAATTGAGGTTGCCCAGCAGGGTGTTGATCTCACCGTTGTGGCCCAGCAGCCGCATCGGCTGGGCCAGGGGCCAGCGGGGCAGCGTGTTGGTGCTGAAGCGGCGGTGGTAGACCGCGAAGGTCACGGCGAAGCGCCCATCCCGCAGGTCGGCGTAGAAGCGCGCCAGCACCTCGGAGCGCACCATGCCCTTGTAGACCACGGTGCGGCCGCTGAGGGAAGCGAAGTAGAGCTCGCTGGGGCCGGGGCCCCAGGCCTCCCGGGCCCGGTCACCACACCGGCGGCGGAGTCGGAAGAGAAGCGCCTCAAGGGCATCGCCGGCCTGATCACCGGCCAGCAGCCACTGCTCAATCACCGGTGCGGTGTCGCGGGCCATCGGACCCAGCACGCCCGGATCCACCGGCACCGTGCGCCAGCCCAGGCTGCGCAGGCCGAGCCGACCGGCCTCCTCATCACAGAAGGTCCTGGCCTGCTCGCGGCGGGCGGGATCGGCGGGCATGAACACCATGCCCAGGCCGCGGGCCTGGCCGGCGGCCGCGGCCGCCTCAGGCCACACGGCCTCCAGGAATGGCCATGGAATGCCGCAGAGCACGCCGGAGCCGTCGCCGGAGTCGCCATCGCCACCACAGCCACCGCGGTGCTCCATGCAGACCAGGCCTCGCAGGGCCTGCTGCAGCACCCAGTGGCTCGGCTCTCCCCTGAGACTGGCCAGAAAACCCACCCCGCAGGCATCTTTCTCACCGGCCACAGCCGCCGGAGCCGGGCTGTCGCAGTGGGGCCAAGCGGGACGGGAGGACTGAGGCATAACCCGAAGCGATCCGGCGGTTCTGTTAAGGAAGGTTCTGGGCAGCTCCAGTGCCGCAGATCTCCCGCGGGCAGCTGCGACAGCAGAACGACTGATCCTAGGCATCAGCATCACGCCGGCGCCTGGGAGCGGAGATGGCACCCCTGAAAATCGCCGCTACGGTTGCTGTTTCGGCACTGCCTCCAGCCGGGCCATGCCCCTGTCTTCCCCCACCGCAACCTGGTTGCTGCCGGTGCTGAGTTCGGGGCTGGCCCTGGCTCCCCTGCAGGGCGCCGCCCTGCCCTCGCCGCCGACGCCACCACCCTCCCCACCGCCCCTGCCGGTGGAGTCACGGCCCCGTCAGCCCGCACTGGGCAGCAGCAATGCCCGGCCCGGCCAACGGCAGGTCGAACGTCGTGGCGATCGGGTGGCTGTCAATGGCCGCAGCCAGGCAGCCCGGTGGCTCTGGCTGGGAGCCACCGGCTCCCAGCCCCCCCAGCTGTGGCTCACCCTGGAGGTGCTGCAGGAGCAGCTGGGGGTGAGCAGCCGCACCCGCGGCGACGGCAGCCTCGACCTGGAGTGGTTCGGCCACCCACTGCTGGTACCTGCCGGCCAGCAGCGCAGCCTCGACGACGAGGTGGCCGTGGACGCCTGGCCCCTGCTGCAGGCGGTGGGCGTTCAGGCCAGCCCCAGGGACGGTGGTCGCCTCCAGCTGGAGCTGCCGGCCACCGGCCTGCTGGCCGTGCGCAGCTCCAGCCAGGGGTCCTTGCGCCGGGTCGTGCTGGATCTGCAGGGGCCGGCCCTGGTGAGCAGCAGCGAGGGGGAACTGCTGCTCGATCTCCATGCCCGTGCCGACCAGCTCGGGGAGCTGCGGGCCCTGGGCTTGGTGGGTCACCCCCGGGGAAGCGCACTGGCCCTCCGCCCCGGCGGGGGACGCTGGAGCCGGGTCTTCAGCCTGGGCGAGCCGCCGCGGCTGGTGATCGACCTGCCCCAGCCAGACGGCGAGACCGCTGAGGAGCGCCCCCAGCCCCTGGACCCGCGTCTGCAGGTGCTGCTGGGGCGTGGCCTGCAATGGGACCGGCTGGAACGCCAGGGGGTGCGCATCAATGCCGTGCGCCTGGATCCACGCACCGCCCCGGTGCAGCTGCGCCCCCTGGCCCGCAACGAGGGGATGGAGGGGTTGAGTTCACTGCTGCAGCTGGCCGGCCGTAACCAAGCGCTGGTGGCAATCAACGGCGGCTACTTCAACCGCGTGCGGCGCCTGCCACTGGGTGCCCTGAAAGTGGATGGCCGCTGGCTGTCCGGCCCGATCCTCAACCGTGGTGTGGTCGCCTGGGGAGACCGGAGTCTGCCCCGCTTCGGCCGACTGATGCTGCGGGAGTCGGTGAGCGGACCGGATGGCCGCCGGCTGCCGCTCGATGGCGTGAACAGCGGCTATGTGCAAAAGGGACTCAGCCGCTACACGGCCGAATGGGGCCCCACCTACCGGGCCCTGAGCGGCCAGGAATCCGCACTGCTGCTGCTGGGCCCGGTGGTCAAGCGGCAGCTTGATCAGGCCGAGCTGGAGCAGGGTGTGCCACTGCGACCTGGCGAACAGCTGCTGGTGGCCCGCGGCGGCACCGCCTTGCCATGGCAGCTGGGCGACAGGCTGGTGGTGCGCAGCGAGCCGACCAGCGCCCTGGGGCATGCCCCCAATGTGCTGGGCGGCGGACCACTGCTGCTCCAGGACGGGCGCAGCGTGCTCGACGGAGCCGCCGAACAGTTCAGCCCGGCGTTTCTGCGCCAGGGCGCACCGCGCACGGTGGTGGGCAGCGACGGCCGCCAGCTGTGGCTGCTCACGCTGGAGGGCCAGGAAGGGGCCGGACCCACCCTGGCCGAGACCACGGCGCTGCTCCAACAGCTGGGCCTGCGCGATGCCCTCAACCTCGATGGCGGCAGCTCCACGGGACTGGTGATGGGCGGCAGCCTGCAGGTGAAGGGGCGGGGGGTGGCCGGCTCCGTTCACAACGCCCTGGGACTGGTGCCCTGATGGGGGCAGCACCGCTGCCACACTGAGGCCATTGCCTGCCACGCCATGCCCCGGGCCCACAGCCTGCGCCTGACGGCCGCCGCCGCCGCTGAACTGGGCCGCCAGGCCGCCGTTGCCGGCACACCGGGGCTGATGCACCTCGATCTGGTCGATGGCGGCTGCGGGCACTGGGCCATCCGCCTGCGCCCGGGCCACCTGGCCGGCACCCCCGTGGCCCGGGCCGATGGCATCACCCTCTATGCCCCGGCCGGCCAGCTGGCCCTGCTCGGCGGCCTGAGCCTCGACTACCGCGGTGACCTCAGCGGTGGCGGCTTTCTGGTGCGGGGTGACGCCGGGGTGGAGAGCTGTGCCTGCGGGGCTTCCTTCAGCCGTGGGGTGGAGGGGCGGCACGCGACCCAGTAACGTGGCGGATTGTCGAAATCGGTCGGACGTCCGACCTGTACTCTCCGGCCCTCGATGCCCACCATCCAGCAGCTCATCCGCACCGAGCGGCAGCGCCTGACCCGCAAGACCAAGTCGCCTGCCCTGCGCGCCTGCCCCGAACGGCGTGGCGTGTGCACCCGCGTGTACACCTCCACCCCCAAGAAGCCCAACTCGGCACTGCGCAAAGTGGCCCGTGTGCGGCTGACCTCGGGCTTTGAGGTGACCGCCTACATCCCCGGCATCGGCCACAACCTGCAGGAGCACTCCGTGGTGCTCATCCGCGGCGGTCGTGTCAAGGACCTGCCCGGTGTGCGCTACCACATCATCCGCGGCACCCTCGATACCGCCGGCGTCAAGGACCGCCGTCAGGCTCGTTCCAAGTACGGCGCCAAGACCCCCAAGGGCTGATGCCGGGCGGTTGAAGTCGGGCCCGCCCACCGCGCGGCGCCGACCTGGCCGCGGCTTCCCACTCCGACACCAGGGACGCAGGTCCTCAAGTCCCGCCCCTGGCCAGGCCTCCCATTCCCAAGGCCCCTTTCCCAAGGCCCCCTTTCCCAAGGTTTCCCATGTCCCGCCGCAACGCTGCCGAGAAACGCCCGATCCTTCCCGATCCCCAGTTCAACAGCCGTCTGGCCACGATGATCGTGGCGCGGCTGATGAAGCATGGCAAGAAGTCGACCGCCCAGCGGATCCTCTCCGACGCATTCAGCCTGATCGGCGAACGCACCGGCGGGGATCCTCTCGAGCTGTTCGAAACGGCAGTGCGCAACGCCACTCCGCTGGTGGAAGTGCGCGCTCGCCGGGTGGGTGGTGCCACCTACCAGGTGCCGATGGAAGTGCGTCAGGAGCGGGGCACGGCCATGGCCCTCCGCTGGCTCGTCAACTTCTCTCGCGCCCGCAATGGCCGCAGCATGGCCCACAAGCTGGCTGGGGAGCTGATGGATGCCGCCAACGAAACTGGCAGCGCTGTGCGCAAGCGTGAGGAAACCCACAAGATGGCCGAAGCCAACAAGGCCTTCGCCCACTACCGCTACTGAGCTTGAGGCTCAGCTCTCCCTGCAGATCTGCTCTGTAGAGTGAGGCCCGCTTTTTTGTAGACCCTTCCGGAGACATCACCCGTGGCTCGCGCCTTTCCGCTCGAACGCGTCAGAAATATCGGTATCGCCGCCCACATCGACGCCGGCAAAACCACCACCACCGAACGGATCCTGTTCTATTCGGGCGTGGTTCACAAGATGGGCGAGGTCCATGACGGCGCTGCTGTCACCGACTGGATGGAGCAGGAGCGTGAGCGCGGCATCACCATCACCGCTGCGGCCATCTCCACCAGCTGGAAAGATCACCGCATCAACATCATCGACACCCCGGGGCACGTCGACTTCACCATTGAGGTCGAGCGCTCGATGCGAGTCTTGGACGGTGTGATTGCCGTGTTCTGTGCTGTCGGCGGCGTTCAGCCCCAGTCAGAAACGGTGTGGCGCCAGGCCGACCGCTACAGCGTGCCGCGCATGGTGTTCGTCAACAAGATGGACCGTACCGGCGCCGACTTTCTCAAGGTGCACGGGCAGATCAAGGATCGCCTCAAAGCCAAGGCCGTTCCCATTCAGCTGCCGATCGGGGCAGAGGGGGAGCTGAGCGGGATCGTCGACCTGGTGAAGAACCGGGCGTTCATTTACAAGGATGACCTCGGCAAGGACATCGAGGAGACCGATGTACCCGCCGCCATGGCCGACCAGGTGGCCGAGTGGCGCAACGTGCTGATGGAAGCCGTGGCGGAGACCGATGAAGCCTTGATCGAAGAGTTTTTTGACAAGGGTGAGCTGAGTGAGGAGCAGCTTCGCCGGGGCATCCGCGAGGGTGTGCTGAAGCACGGCCTGGTACCGATGTTGTGCGGATCGGCCTTCAAGAACAAGGGTGTGCAGCTCCTGCTCGACGCCGTGGTCGATTACCTGCCGGCGCCGGTCGATGTACCTCCCATCCAGGGCGTGCTGCCCGATGGCAGCGAGGCTGTTCGCCCAGCCGAAGACAGCGCACCGTTCAGCGCCCTGGCCTTCAAGGTGATGTCGGATCCCTTCGGCAAGCTCACCTTTGTGCGGATCTACTCCGGCGTGCTGCAGAAAGGCAGCTATGTGATGAACTCCACCAAGGACAAGAAGGAGCGCATCTCTCGCCTGATCGTGTTGAAAGCAGACGAGCGAGAAGAGGTCGACGAGCTGCGGGCTGGAGACTTGGGGGCCGTACTCGGCCTCAAGGACACCACCACGGGGGACACCCTCTGTGTGGACAGTGATCCGATCATCCTCGAATCCCTGTACATCCCCGAGCCGGTGATCTCGGTGGCTGTGGAACCCAAGACCAAGGGCGACATGGAGAAACTCTCCAAGGCCCTCACCGCTCTCTCCGAAGAGGACCCGACCTTCCGGGTCTCCACCGACCCGGAAACCAACCAGACAGTGATCGCTGGCATGGGCGAACTGCACCTGGAGATCCTCGTGGATCGCATGCTGCGGGAATTCAAGGTGGAGGCCAACATCGGCGCCCCCCAGGTGTCCTATCGGGAAACAATCCGCGGTAGCGCCAAAGGTGAGGGCAAATTCGCCCGCCAGACCGGTGGTAAAGGCCAGTACGGCCACGTGGTGATCGAAATGGAGCCCGGCGAGCCGGGTTCAGGGTTCGAGTTCGTCAACAAGATTGTTGGCGGTATCGTGCCCAAGGAATACATCGGACCTGCAGAAGCAGGCATGAAGGAAACCTGCCAATCCGGCGTGATTGCTGGTTTCCCGATGATCGATGTACGGGTCACCATGGTCGACGGCTCTTACCACGACGTCGACTCCTCGGAGATGGCGTTCAAGATCGCCGGCTCCATGGCCTTCAAGGACGGCGTCAAGAAGTGCAATCCTGTGCTGCTTGAGCCGATGATGAAGGTCGAGGTCGAAGTTCCCGAGGATTTCCTCGGCTCCGTCATCGGCGACCTCTCCTCCCGCCGCGGCCAGGTTGAAGGACAGTCCATCGACGATGGTCAGTCCAAGGTCCAGTCCAAGGAGCCTCTGACCGAGATGTTCGGCTACCCCACCCAGCTCCGATCCATGACCCAGGGTCGGGGTATCTTCTCGATGGAATTCAGCCATTACGAGGAAACCCCTCGCAATGTGGCGGAAGCCATCATCTCCAAGAATCAGGGCAACTAATTCCTGATCTTTCCCATACCCATTTACCCCCCGATTCTTTTTCATCATGGCTCGCGAGAAGTTCGAAAGGAATAAGCCCCACGTCAACATCGGCACCATCGGCCACGTTGACC
>JBEDAU010000021.1:0-5062 GCA_041177605.1 Cyanobacteriota bacterium
GGATCCGCTGGGGCAATGCGGCCAACGGCATCTGCGACAGCGACTACACCGTGGAGCTCCTGCCCCGGGATGGCAGCGGGCCTGCTCCCAATCCCGATTCCGGGCCGGGGCTGCCGCTGCGCCCTTCTGGCGACCGGGGCTTCAGGGTGGCCCGGCTCACGCTCAGGCCCGGCCCCTGCAGCACAGGTGACGCGGTGATCGAGCTGGCGATGCCGCTGCAGGGCAGCGGCCAGCTGGAGGTGGTGACCTACGGCGTTGATGGCCGCCTGATTGGCCAGTACGGCGGCTTCACCCGGCTGGGCGGCCCTGGCGGCGGCAGGGCGGCACACGGAACCACCCCGGCGGCGCGGGGATCGGGTTCAGATCAGCGGTGACCACACGAACAGTGGCGACAACAGCAGCTGATCAGAAGATGCCCAGTTGTTTTTTCTTGCAATAGCCCGCCCCGATGTTCATCCAGCCCGACTCACAAGGTTTGCCGTAGGTGGGCGTGACTTCGTAGTAAATCGGCGACACGCAGTGTTGCTTGAGGTCGTTCACATAGCCGAGGGGGCAGTCGTCGTGGCCGGGAAGTTTGGGGATCCGTTTCTGTGCCAGGGCGGCGCCGGGAAGCAACGCCGGGAGGGTCAGGAGTCCTGCGGCCGCAACGAGGGGGAACGACTTGAGCACCAGCTGATCCAGGAGCTCTGGGGAGTTTAGTTTGCACGCCCGGTTGCAGAGCCAGGCAACGCCGCGGGCGGCAGGCTCGCCAGGATGGTGACCTCCGTGCCAGGGCGAGGCCCAGGCCGCGCCACACCCGGGAGCCCCGTGCCGCAAGACGTGCCGCAAGCCGTGCCATCACCAGCGCCGATCACCACCTTCGCGGAGTTTGCCGAGCGGGCCGACTATTCGCTGCTGGAGGCGCTGCGGGCCGATCCCCAGGCCACGGCGGATGGCCAGGATCACCGCCCGCGCCAGGTGTTCTCCGGGCATTACGTGCCGGTCACGCCCACGCCGCTGCCGGAGCCGGAGTACGTGGCCCACAGCAGTAGCCTGTTCCAGGAGCTGGGCCTGGGCGACGACCTCGCCCGCGACGCGGCCTTCCTGCGCTTCTTCGCCGGCGACAGCACGGTGGCGCAGGGGCCGATGCGGCCCCATGGCTGGGCCACCGGCTACGCCCTCTCGATCTACGGCACCGAATACATCCAGCAGTGCCCGTTCGGCACCGGCAACGGCTACGGCGATGGCCGCGCCATCTCGGTGTTCGAGGGGGTGTTCGAGGGCCGGCGCTGGGAGCTGCAGCTCAAGGGCGGCGGGCCCACCCCCTACTGCCGGGGTGCCGACGGCCGGGCCGTGCTGCGCTCCAGCGTGCGCGAGTTTCTGGCCCAGGAGCTGATGCACGCCCTGGGGGTTCCCACCTCCCGCTCGCTGACGCTGGTGATGTCGCGCGCCGAAGGGGTGCGCCGGCCCTGGTACGCGCCGGGTTCCACGTCGTTCGATCCCGACGTGATGGTGAACAACCCGGCGGCGATCACCACCCGGGTGGCGCCGTCGTTCCTGCGGGTGGGCCAGCTGGAGCTGTTCGCCCGCCGGGCCCGCAGCAACGCCCATCCGGGAGCCCTGCGCGAGCTGCAACAGATCACGGCCCACCTGATCGCGCGCAACTACCGCGCCGAGATCAACGCCGCCCTGCCCTTCAGCGAGCAGGTGCTGCAGCTGGCGGAGCTGTTCCGCGGCCGGCTCACGGCGCTGGTGGTGCACTGGATGCGGGTGGGCTACTGCCAGGGCAACTTCAACAGCGACAACTGCGCCGCCGGCGGCTACACGCTCGACTACGGCCCCTTCGGCTTCTGCGAGCTGTTCGATCCCCGCTTCCAGCCCTGGACCGGCGGCGGCGAGCACTTCTGCTTCTTCAACCAACCGGCGGCGGCCGAGCAGAACTACCAGATGTTCTGGGCGGCGCTGCGGCCGCTGCTCGAGGGCAACAGCGAGGCGCTGACGCGGCTGGATCGCATCCGCGAGGGCTTCGCGGGGGCAATGGCACAGGAGCTGGAGGCGATGTGGAGCCGCAAGCTCGGCCTGGCCGCCTATGACGCCGAGCTGGTGCAGGAGCTGCTGCAGCTGATGGCGAGCTCCGGGGCCGACTACACGATCTGCTTCCGCCGGCTGTCTCAGATCGCCGCTGATCCGGCCGCCGGGATGCCCGAGCAGCTCTCTGCCCTGAAGCAGAGCTTCTACCTGCCGAGTTCGGAAGGGCTCGAGGCGCAATGGAGCCGCTGGCTGGAGCGTTGGCGGGCTCGCCTCACGGCCGAGGGCAACCTGCGTGCAATTTCGGCCGCGATGCAGCGCGTGAACCCGGCGATCACCTGGCGCGAGTGGCTGATCGCCCCGGCCTACCAGCAGGCGGCCCAGGGCGACACCCGAGCGATCCAGGAGCTGCAGGCGGTGTTCCGCGACCCCTACGCCCCGCCGGCCCCGGAGCTGGCGGCCACCTACGACCGGCTCAGGCCCCGGGAGTTCTTCAACGCCGGCGGCGTGTCGCACTACAGCTGCTCGTCGTGAGCTGGACGGGATCGGGCCCGAAGCGGCGGGACGGTATCCCGCCATACCGCCGGCGCTTCACATCCCGTTACAGTTGCCGTAACGAACTGCAACGCCCATGCCTGACTCCTCCTCCCGCTTCGGTTTTGTCACATTCGCCGAGACCTGGAACGGCCGCCTGGCCATGCTCGGCTTCGTGATCGGCCTGGCCACCGAGCTGCTCACCGGCCAGGGCATCCTCCAGCAGATCGGGCTCGGTTGATCTCCATGGGCACCGACTACACCACCACCATCGGGGCCGTTGTCGCCCTGGTGGTGCTGCTCACCGGCATGACCGCCTTCGTGCTCAGCCGCCCCAGCGACCTCCCATCCACCACCGAGCGATGACAGGCCTGCTCGCACTGCTGCTGATCGGCGCCTGGGTCACGGGCGCCCTGCTCCAGCCCAGGGCCGCCGACTGAGCCGCCGCTTCAGACAGACCGCGACAAGCCCACCCCACTGCAATCCCCACAGAGCAACTCCCATGACCAACACCCCCGCCAACGAGAAGTGGTTCCAGGACCGCGCCGCCCAGCAGATCCACATGGATCAGCTCAAGCGGGTTGAGCGCTTCAACGGCCGTGCCGCCATGCTCGGCATCGTGATCGGCATCCTCACGGAAGCGATCACCGGCTCCGGCATCGCCCACCAGATCGGCCTCGGCGCCCTGGTGGATGGCTATGCCGCCTGCCGCACCCAGTTCCTGCCCTTCTGCTTCTGAGGTCTCGGGCTTCTGCCCCTCCCTCTGATCCCGCACCCCTGGGGCCAGACCCCTGGGGGTGTTTCTGTCTGCCGCCGATGGCAGCAGATTCTGCGGGATCCGCTGAGGCGGTCTGCAGAATTCGTGCATGGCCGATCTCTTCTCCCCCCTGCGTGTGGGCTCCCTGGAGCTCCCCAACCGCATCTGGATGGCACCGCTTACCCGCTGCCGCGCGGAGGAAGACCATGTGCCCGGCGCCCTGATCGCCGAGCACTACGCCCAGCGGGCCAGTGCCGGCCTGATCGTGAGCGAGGCCACGATGGTGATGGAGGGGAACTCCGCCTTCTGGCATGAACCTGGCATCCACAGCCAGGCCCAGATCGAGGGCTGGCGGCTCACCACCGAGGCGGTGCACCGCGCCGGTGGCCGCATCGTGCTGCAGCTCTGGCATGGCGGCAGGGCCTGCCACCCGCTGCTCAATGGCGGCCGCCAGCCCGTGGCCCCCAGCGCGATCGCCATTACGGGCGACGAGGTGCACACCCCTGAAGGCAAGCAGCCCTATGTGGTGCCCAGGGAGCTGCGTGATGACGAGCTGCCCGCCATCGTCGAGGGCTTCCGGCTGGCGGCCCGCCACGCCATGGCCGCTGGCTTCGATGGGGTGGAGATCCACGGGGCCAATGGCTACCTCTTGGATGAATTCCTCCGCGATGGCAGCAACCAGCGCAGCGGTCCCTATGGCGGCCCGATCGAGCACCGGGCCCGCCTGCTGCTGGAGGTGCTGGAAGCGGTGGCCCAGGAGACCCCGCTGATGGGGCTGCGCCTCTCGCCGCTCAATAGCTTCAACGCCATGGCGGATTCCGATCCGATTGGGCTGATCACCTGGCTGGCCAAACGGCTCAACGACCTGCCCCTGGCCTACCTGCACCTGATGCGCGCCGATCTGCTGGGGCAGCAGCACGGGGATGTGCTCACCCCAGCGCGGGAGCAGTTCAACGGTGTGCTGGTGGCCAACATGGGCTACAGCGCAGACGAGGCCAACGCCGCCATCGCCGCTGGCGCGATCGATGCGGTGGCCTTCGGGACGAGCTTCCTGGCCAATCCGGATCTGCCGGAGCGCTTCCGCCGCGGCGCCCCCCTCAACGCCCCCGACCCAGCCAGCTTCTACAGCCCCGGCCCGGCCGGCTACACCGATTACCCCACGCTTGAGCCTGAGCTCTGATCCCCAGCTCGGCGCGGTTCAAGTCGCCGGGGCCTTCTGGCCGTGTCGATCAGCAGGTTGTGCAGCAGCTCCCTGCTGCTGATCAGCAGGTGGGCCATCCAGGTGCCGGTCAGCTTCGGTTCGGCGACGAGATCGCCGCGGCACTGCCTGATGGCCTGCTCGATCTCGGCCAGCTCCCGCCCGATGTGGCGCACCATCGCCTCGGTGCTCTCGCGCGGTGATGGCCGGGGCGGTGTCTGCATGGGCTCCACTCTGGCGGTCGCGATCAGCCGAAGCGGTAGTGCTTGCGCACCGGGGCATGCACCTCCCAGGTGCAGCTCAGCCCGGCCTCGAACACCACCAGATCACCGGCGCCGAAGCGCACCGGCTCGCCGCCATCCGGAGTGACGGTGACGTCGCCTTCCAGCAGCAGGCAGGTCTCCTGCTCGTCGTAGGTCCAGGGGAAGGTGCTGACCTCGCAGCCCCAGGTGGGCCAGCCCGTCACCCCCAGGCTCGCGAGCTGGGCCGGGTCTGGATTCGAGCTGACCGTGATGCCGCGGGCCATGGCGATGGGGCGTAGACGCAGGGGTCATTGTGGGCAGGCC
>JBEDAU010000022.1:0-9033 GCA_041177605.1 Cyanobacteriota bacterium
ATCAGCTCCTGCCAGTAGCCGCGGCCGCTGAACAGGAACATCAGGCTGAAAGCCCAGATGAAGTGGGCACCCAGGAACATCAGGCCATAGGCACTGCTGCTGGAGCCGTAGCTGTTGATCACCTGTGCGGCCTGGGCCCACAGGAAATCACGCAGCCAGCCATTGATGGTGATGGCGCTCTGGGCAAAGTTGCCGTTGGTGATGTGCTGAACGCTGCCGTCGGCATTGACGGTTCCCCACACGTCGCTCTGCATCTTCCAGGAGAAGTGGAAGATCACAATTGACAGGGAGTTGTACATCCAGAACAGGCCCAGGAACACATGGTCCCAAGCCGACACCTGGCAGGTGCCGCCACGGCCGGGGCCGTCGCAGGGGAAACGGAAGCCCAGGTTGGCCTTGTCGGGCACCAGGCGGGAGCTGCGGGAATACAGCACACCCTTCAGCAGGATCAGCACGGTCACATGAATCGTGAACGCGTGGATGTGGTGCACCATGAAATCGGCGGTGCCCAGCGGGATCGGGGCCGCAGCCACCTTGCCGCCCACGGCCACCACGGCGCCATTGAACACCTCACTCACACCCGCGAGGGCATTGGGAGCGGTGTTGCCGGCGGCAGCGGCGTGCAGACCTTGAATCCATTGCGCGAAGACGGGCTTCAGGGCAATGGCGGAATCACTGAACATGTCCTGGGGACGGCCCAGGGCACGCATGGTGTCGTTGTGGATGTAAAGACCGAAGCTGTGGAAGCCCAGCCAGATGCACACCCAGTTGAGGTGGCTGATCAGGGCATCACGAGCCTTGAGCACCCGATCGAGCACGTTGTCGATGTGCTTGGCAGGGTCGTAGTCACGCACCATGGCAATGGCCGCGTGAGCACCGGCACCCACAATCAGGAAACCGCCGATCCAGGTGTGATGGGTGAAGATCGACAGCTGGGTGGGGTAATCAATCCCGATGTAGGGATAGGGGGGCATCGCATACATGTGATGCGCCACGATGATGCTCAGCGAACCGAGCAGGGCCAGGTTCACGGCCAGCTGGGCGTGCCAGCTGGTGGTCATGAACTCGAACAGACCGTCGTGACCCTTGGGTGCGGGGAACAGCAGGGGATCACCCTTCTGGCCTTCCAGAATCTCCTTGATGCTGTGGCCGATGCCCCAATTGGTGCGGTACATGTGGCCCGCCACGATGAAGAGCACCGCAATCGCCAGGTGGTGATGGGCGATGTCGGTCATCCACAGGCTGCCGGTCACCGGATTCAGCCCACCCTTGAAGGTGAGGAAATCGCTGTAGGCGGCCCAGTTGCCTGAGAAGAAAGCGGAGACACCTGCACCAAAACCGGGGAACAGCTGGGAGAGCAGGTCCTGGTTGAGGAATTCGTGGGGCAGGGGAATGTCGCTATAGCTGGCAATGGTCTTGCCATTGAGTGCCAGCGGCTTGCCGGCGTCGATGGCATCCATCAGGGCCGTGGTGGGCAGCGACACATGCAGCAGGTGCCCTGTCCACGACAGGGATCCCAGACCCAGCAGGCCTGCCAGGTGGTGGTTGAGCATCGACTCAACGTTCTGGAACCACTCCAGCTTTGGAGCTGCCTTGTGGTAATGGAAGACGCCGGCATTGAGCATCAGGCCGGCCATCACCAGCGCGCCGATGGCGGTCGCCAGGAGCTGGGTTTCGTTGGTGAAGCCCCAGGCCCTCCACACATGGAAGAGGCCAGAGGTGATCTGAATGCCGTGGAAACCGGCACCCACATCGCCATTAAGGATTTCCTGGCCGAAGATCGGCCAGACCACCTGGGCTGAGGGCTTGACGTGCAGGGGGTCAGCCAGCCAGCCGGTGTAGTTAGAGAAGCGAGCGCCGTGGAAAAAGGCACCGCTCAACCAGATGAAGATGACGGCCAGGTGGCCGAAGTGAGCCGAAAAGATCTTGCGAGAAACCTCTTCGAGGTCGCTCGTGTGGCTGTCGAAATCGTGAGCGTTGGCGTGGAGGTTCCAAATCCAGGTGGTGGTTTTGGGACCCTTGGCCAGGCTGCGATCGAAATGTCCGGGCTTTTCGAAAAGCTCGAACGTGGCCGGAACAGGGTTCCGGTCGACCATGGCCTTGGCCTTTTCCCCACGCTCTGGTGGGCTGATGGTCATCGAGACGTTCCTCGAGGGACGGGGTCGAGGTGGTGGTCCACCCCTGTGGCCACAGGCGATCCCGAGGGAACACCGGCGACCGTTGGGCCCCATGGGCGAGCGGAACAGAGTTCCGACCGGTCCATGGGCACCAGTCGGCTGGGCAGCGCAAAAACGCGAAACCCATTGCCGCAACTGGAGCTTGGGGCCCCAGATAGGGGACCGCTGGCGGCACTATAGGGGCCGAAATCGAGGGGTTTCGGCCCTCAGTTACAAAGGTTCAATCCCGGCTCTTGGCAGGCCACCACTGGGGTCCAGCCGGCAGTAAGCCACCTCTGAAAACTCATTTTTAGAGGGATATATTTATATTTTTAGCCGCCGTTTCGAGCCCGTTCTACAAAAACGCTCTGGCCTGCCAGCGCAGCCGCGCAACCCACAGCCTGATGCCCGGCCCACCCCGCGGCGGGCCAGCAGAATGCCCCCAGTCCCACTGCCGTGTGCAACCAGGGTGGCCCGTCGCCATTGCGCATCCCAACACCCTGGTCGCCAGGTCGTAGCCATGGCCCTGGCCCTGCTGCTGGTGCTGCTGCCGGTCGGCTGCAGCCGCGACCGGTCAGTCCAGCCGTCCCCCCTGGCGGCCAGCTCGCCTGGAGGGGGGCTGCAGGAGGTGGCGCCGCCAGCCGGTGTGCAGCAACTGGCGTCCGCCTTGGCCGACCATTCACCCCAGGTGCGGATTCTGGCGCCCGTCGATGGGGCCACCCTGCCGGACGGCCCGTGGAGCGTGCGTCTTCAGGTGCGCGATTGGCCCCTGGCCGAGGCCGGTGCGCTGGGCCTCGGGGCCCACGTGGTGGTGCAGCTCGACGATGAACCGCCCCAGCGGGTCGGCCCCAGCAGCGCTGGCCCAAGCGGCGAGTACAGCCTGCCGATGCCGCCGCTGCGGCCGGGCAGTCACCGGCTCACGGCTTTTGCGGCCCGTCCCTGGGGTGAGGCGGTGAAGAGCCCGGGGGCCTACGGCCAGATTCAGGTGCAGCGGGTGGCCCCCACCCCGCTGCGGGTGCCCGCACCCGGCACACCGCAGTTGATTGCCGTGAGTCCTGGAACAGAGCCGCAGGCAGAGCCGGTGCTGCTCGACTGGCTGCTGCTCGACGCCCCGCTGCAGGGCCTGCGGGAGGGCGATGCCAGTTGGCGACTGAGGGTTTCGGTGAACGGCGACAGTTTTCTGGTGGATCAGAACAGCCCCCTCTGGCTCAGGGGCTGGCGCAGCGGCAGCAACACCCTCCAGCTTGAGCTGGTGGACGGCCGCGGTGAACCGCTCAATCCCCCGTTCAACAGCCTGCTGTCGGAGGTGGTGATCCAGCCCGGCGCCCCCCGACCGGCCTGGCTGAGCCGGCTCGAACCGGCGGCGCTGGCCCGCCTGCTGGGCCAGTCCCCGCCCGAGCCCGAAATCAAGGCCGAAGTCGAAGTCGAAGCCGAAATCGCGACCAAAACCAAAACCAAGCCCGAACCGGAGCCGCAGCTCCAACCACAGCCCGGGACCCATGAGTCGCCCGTGCAGCCTGACGCTGCAGCGGCAGCCCCCCCCTCGGAGGTTGGGGCCTTGGCTGAAGGGGAACCGCCGACACTGGCACCGGTTGAGCCCACGCCCCACCCGCCATCGGAGCCCGCGCTGACGCCTGCACCGCGCTCCGATCCGCCCGCCGTGCCCGAAACCTTACCGGCCTCCGTGCTCAGATCTGAGCCCCCCCTGGCGACGCAGGAACCCGACACCGACTCCGAGACCCCGAGCCCGGTCAGGGACGAACCCACCCAGGCGGCGCGGCTCCAGGCCTCGGAGCCAGTGGCCCCCGCGCCACAGGACACCCCCGAGCGGATCGCCCCGGGAACCAGCCTCAGTGGCTCGGCCCGCAACCAGGTCCGCGAGGACGGCTCCCTGATCCGGCCCAGGGGTAGGGGCCCCCTGGCCGGGCTGCGGGAGCGGTTCAGCTCGTGAGCCACTCCTCCTGCGTGTGGGGACTCGGTTTCAGCCCCGCCGCCCAGGCCCCCCTCACCCAACTCAACCAGAGTGGCCTCGTGCACACGCTGTTGCTGGCAGGCGGCGACCGCGCTCCAGCGGCGGTGCTGGCCGAGGCCTGGCCCAGCGCCGACGCCTTTGTGATCGTGGGCGCCTGCGGCCTGGTGACCCGCCTGATCGCCCCCCTCCTGGGCGACAAGAGCACCGATCCGGCGGTGGTGGTCGTCGATCCCGAAGGCCGATTCGCCATCCCCCTGCTGGGGGGCCACCGGGCCGGCGGCGAAGCGCTCAGCCAGGCGGTGGCCGCCGTGCTGGGCGGAACTGCCGTACTCACCGGCAGCAGCAGTGCCACCGGCCGGCTGGCCCTCGATCAGTTCGGCGCGGCCTGGGGCTGGCGGCGCGGCAGCGGCGACTGGACCGCCCTGATGCAGAGCGCTGCCCGCAGCGGCGGACGCATCGCCGTGACCCAGACAGCCGGATCCCAGCGCTGGCGCCAGCTGGCGGGGGCGGCAGCAATCGAGGAGAGCCCGACGACGGACAGCGCCACCCAGGCCGGCGCAAGCCAGCTGGTGATCGGGCCGGAGCTCGGCGCCGGCTGCCGCTGGCATCCGCCCTGCCTGTGGCTGGGGATGGGCTGCGAGCGCGGCACCAGCGCCAGCCTGCTGGGGCGACTGGTGGACGCTTCGCTGGCCGCGGCCGGCCTGGCCAGCGAAGCGGTGGCCGGCCTGGCCAGCGTGGATCGCAAGGGCGACGAGGCAGCGCTGCTGCAGCTGGCGGAACAGCGCCACTGGCCCCTGCGGCTCTATGGCGCCGCAGAGCTGGCAGCGGTGCCGGTGCCCAACCCCTCCGCCGTGGTGGCCGCCGAGATGGGCACAGCCAGCGTGGCCGAGGCCGCCGCCCTGTTGGCGGCCGGATCAGGTGCCGCCCTGCTGCTCCCCAAGCAGGTGGAGCACCGGCAGGCCGGCGAACAGGGGGCCGCCACCCTCGCCATCGCCCGGATGGAGGAGCAATGGGCCCCGCAGCGGGGCCAGCTCCACCTGGTGGGCAGCGGCCCTGGCCAGCTCGACCTGCTCACCGGTGATGCCCGCCGCGCCCTGGCGGCAACGAGCGTGTGGGTGGGGTACGGCCCCTATCTCGACCTGCTGGAGCCTCTGCGCCGCCCCGACCAGCTGCGCTGCGACGGCCAGCTCACCGAAGAGCGCCAGCGCTGCGCCCTCGCGCTGGAGCTGGCCAGCCAGGGACTGTGCGTGGCCCTGGTGTCGTCCGGGGAGAGCGGCATCTACGGCATGGCAGGGCTGGCCCTGGAGCTGTGGCTGGCCGAGCCCCCTCAGCAGCGACCAGGTTTTGCCGTGCATCCGGGCATCTCGGCGGTGCAGCTGGCCGCAGCCCGGATCGGGGCACCGCTGATGCACGACTTCTGCACGATCAGCCTCAGTGACCGGCTCACCCCCTGGCCGGTGATCGAGCGTCGGCTCCAGGCCGCCGCCAGCGGCGACTTCGTGGTGGCGCTCTACAACCCCCGCTCCCGTGACCGCAACTGGCAGCTGCAGCGGGCCTGCCAGATCCTTCTGGTGCAACGGCCCCCCTCCACACCGGTGCTGCTGGCCCGCCAGCTGGGCCGCTCCCAGGAGACCCTGGCGCTGCACAGCCTGGGGCAACTGCCGTTCGAGCAGGTCGACATGCTCACCCTGGTGCTGGTGGGGAACAGCACGAGCCGCAGCCAGGAGGGCTGGATGGTGACTCCCAGGGGTTACCCCGGAGCGGAGCTCGGCTGAGACATTTACTGTCCCTACCTCAGCAAGGCGGAGGAGGAGACACGGATGAACTGTGAAAAGTCGGGATGACAGGATTCGAACCTGCGGCCCCTTCGTCCCGAACGAAGTGCGCTACCAAGCTGCGCTACATCCCGATAGGCCGACTTTAGGGGATCACCCTGCAGCCCCAGCGGAGCCGCGCCCATGGCCAGGGGGAGTCAGGCCCTGCGACCGATTTCTAGAGTGGCCTTTGGCCTGCCGCCGGTCTTCCGGCTCCTAAACCACCTTGCTCAAACCCGACTGGCTGCGCGTGAAGGCGCCACAGCGCGAACGCATCGGTGCCGTGGCCGACCTGCTGCTGGACCTGAAGCTGAACACGGTGTGCCAGGAGGCAAGTTGCCCCAACATCGGCGAGTGCTTTGCCGGCGGCACCGCCACCTTCCTGATCATGGGGCCGGGCTGCACCCGCGCCTGTCCCTACTGCGACATCGACTTCGACAAGAGCGTGCGCAGCCTCGATCCCACCGAGCCTGAGCGGCTGGGGGAAGCGGTGGCACGCCTGGGGCTCAGCCATGTGGTGATCACCTCGGTGAACCGCGACGACCTGGACGACGGCGGCGCCAGCCAGTTTGTGGCCTGCATCGCAGCGGTCCGTCGCCGCTCGCCAACCACCACGATCGAGCTGCTGATCCCTGATTTCTGCGGCAACTGGGAGGCCTTGGCCGCAGTGATGGAGGCAGCGCCCCATGTGCTGAACCACAACATCGAAACCGTGCCACGGCTCTACAAAAAAGCCAGGCCCCAGGGGATCTACGGGCGCTCGCTGGAACTGCTGCAGCGGGTGCGCCAAGGCTGGCCCAGGGCCTACAGCAAATCAGGCCTGATGGTGGGCCTGGGGGAAAGCGACGCCGAGGTGCTGGAGGTCTTGGCCGATCTGCGCCGCCATCAGGTGGACATCGTGACCATGGGCCAGTATCTCTCACCAGGCCCCAAGCACCTGCCGGTGGACCGCTTTGTGACGCCGGAGCAGTTCACGGCATTCCGGCGCCACGGGGAGGAGGAGCTGGGGTTCCTGCAGGTGGTGAGCAGCCCGCTCACCCGCAGCAGCTACCACGCCGGCGAGGTGCAGCGCCTGATGCGGGAATTTCCGCGCTGATCCCCCCCTGAGCGATTCAGGCTCCAGCACCACAGGCCCCTCCCGATGACCACGCCCGACCACCAGCCGGATCCCCTGCCAACCCCCTCGGCGGAAGCCGAGCCCACGGCCAGGGCGGATCCGGCCTTGCCCCAGCGGCCAAGACGCTGGCGGAGGCGGATCCTGGAGGCCCTGAGAGACCTTGTCCCCGCCACCTCACGGACAACAAACCGGCCCCAGGAGAGGGCCCTGACACGGCAGGGGACACCCGTAACTGCCGGGCTGGAGCTGCTGCAGGAGCGCCACCGGCAGATCCACCAACACCTCTCCCTCCTCCAGCACCTGCCGGATCCGACGTTGACACCCCCCGGGGAGACAGGGTCTCCCTCGACCGAGTCCGCTGTTGTCAAGGCTCTGGCATTGCAGGCTTCAGGCGCATGGCGGTCCTTGCGGCAGCTCAGAACGGCGGTCCCGGGCCTGGCTCACCCCCACGCCGCTGCCGTGCTGGCGGCGCTGTGTCGATCACCGCTGCAGGAAAACGGCCCGGACGCTGCCGAGCTTGCAGGCCTGTCCTCTCTGCCGCCCGCCGTGGCCAGGGCCCTGGTGCTCGGTCACGCCCTGTTCGCCGTTGCCCAGCTCCACATCCTCAACGACGACAGTGAGAGTGCCGCCACAGCGCTGCGGCAGGCCCTTGCCAGCAGCCTGGATGCCGTGCAGGCCGCCGGCATCGGTGTGCCGGCTGCAGTCCACCAGGCGGTGGCCGATCAAACCGATGGCCTCCTGCACACCCTCACCAGCCAGCTCGACCTGGCCCTTGCCATCCAAAGCGGGGACCCGCCCTGTCAGCTGGCCCTGGTGCTGGGCATGCATCGCAGCGGCACATCAGCCCTGACCGGCATGTTGGTCCAGGCCGGCCTGAACGCCCCCCGCGACCTGATGCCCCCCACCGCCCGCAACCCTCAGGGCTACTGGGAATCCCTGGGCGTGATGGAGGTCAACGATCGATTTCTGCAGGCATTGGGTCGGAACTGGGCAACCTGCCAGCCCCTGGCCGAGCAGGACTGGCACAGGCATGCACGCGCAGCGCGCCAGTGGCGGGCCGAGCTGCTGCAGATCCTGCACACCTGCTACCCGGCCCGGGGGCGAGCCATCCTCAAGGATCCCCGTTTGTGTGTGCTGGCACCTGGACTGGAGCCATGGCTGGAATCGGACCTGATCAACGTGGTCTTCGTGCTGCCGATCCGCCACCCGGTTGAGGTGGCCCGCTCGCTGCAGAGCGCCGAGGGAACGACCCTCCCCGAGGGCGTGCAGCTCTGGCTGGCCCACGTGCTGGCGGCGGAGCGGTATAGCCGCGGCTATGAGCGTCTGATCGTGGACTACGAACAACTGCTTGAACAGCCGCACAGCGTTCTGCAGGGCTGTGAGCGGATCCTCAAGCAAGCTGACAGCACCTGGCGGCGCCCAGCCGAATGGACGGCGGACGCCACCCGTTTCGTGAACCCGGAACTGCGCCATCAACGGGCTGAAACAACCTCGGAGATTCCGCCTTGGGCCGACTCGGCGGCGGACGCAGCCTGGCTGGAGCTGGCCCAGCGGGTGCACAGTCAGATGGTGCAGCCCGGCGTGGGCGAATCAGAACGCAACGACGCCATGGATGCACTGTGGCAGGAGTGGGAATCGCTCCTGCCCTGAGACCATCCGCGGGACACGAGGTGCCCTGACTCAGACCGCGACAGCCTGCCGCTCGGCCAGGCCCATGGCCGCCTTCTCGCTGGGGGGCACCAGCAGCTTGAAGTGGCTCTTCCAGCTGGACCAGTCGGCCAGGATCGCCGCCGCCTTGGCGCTGCCGGTCGATGCCAGATGGGCCTCGAGCAGAGGTTGGAGGATCGCCTCCTGCTCTGGGGTGGTGAGCTCGGTGATCGCCACGATCTCGGGGTTCACCCGATCCGCCAAACCGCCGGTTTCATCGAGGATGAAGGCGACGCCACCGGTCATGCCGGCCGCCACGTTGCGGCC
>JBEDAU010000023.1:0-7538 GCA_041177605.1 Cyanobacteriota bacterium
ACCTTGGCCTGTGTTGACCCTATGCAGGTCGGCCCAGTGCCGGAGCTCTGCTTATTGGCCTGTTGCGGATTGGCCCAGCTTCGACCGTTGTCGCTGGAGTGTGGCCCGGGTGGGCCCTGGCCAGGGCTCAGGCGGCCTGGGGGCTGTCACTCACAGGAGTGCCGCAGGCGGAGGCATCTTCCATGCTGCGGGCATCCAGGCACAGCACCTTGCGCAGCTCGGCGTAGTTGGCGGCCAGGGCGGTCCGTCCTTCCTGCTGGGCTCCATACTCCGCCCGCTGCAGCACGTGGTGCAGATGGGTGAGCAGGTAGGTGCTGATCACCGCTGAAACCAGCACGTCACTGCGCTCGGCGGTGCGGCGTCGCTTGCGGGCGCCGGAGGCACTCCGGCCTGTTGCGGTCCGGGTTCTGCCGGTGCTGGTGCGGTCCATGCGGGGGGCGCCTGCCGGGCTGGCTGTGGAGGCTTGGGCCATGGGACTGCTCGCGTGGATCACGCGGAGGGGGGCGTGTCCTCAAGCATAGGCTTGGATACTACCCTTGCGCATCTCTGTACACTTCTTAGTAGCGCATCAACACCTGCTGGCCGTGGCCACCCGCCAGACCTCCTCCAGTGGCCGCCCCAAGTCGCCCCGCATCCAGGTGGTGCTGCCCGAAGAGCTGTGTCAGCGCCTGGCGGCCCTGGCGGAGCTCGAATCCCGCACTGTCAGCAACATGGCCAAGGTGCTGATTCAGCAGGGGGTGGAACGTCTGGAGCAGCAGCGGGCCGTGCCGCCATCTTCCGCCGGCCTGGAGCCGGTCGCCAATCCCGCCCAGTTCCGGCAGCAACTGGAAATCCAGCAGCATCAGCAGCCCCGCCGTCTGCGGGGGGCTCCCCGTCGCCTGCGGCTGCAGCCCCCCGGTTCCCTTTAGTCGTTCAGCCGGGCGGATCCACCCGCACCCCCAGCACCGTGGGCCGGCGGGCACCGGTGATCGCCGGGGCGTTCCCCGGTACTCGCAGCAGGTGCCACCAGGCCAGCAGGGCAAAGGCGAGGGCCTCCCGCTCGCAGTCGCCGATCCCCAGCTCGTCCAGGGGACGCAGTCCGGTTCCCAGGCAGCGCCGCCGCAACTGCTCCATCAACAGGTTGTTGCGGGCCCCGCCACCGGCCACGAGCAGGTCGACCGGTTTCGGCCAGGGGCCGCGGTTCAGGTCGTGGGCCACCACCGCGGCGCTGAAGGCCGTCAGGGTGGCCAGGGCATCGGCCGACCTGCCGTGCCCAATGGCCTCCAGCTCGCCCAGGCGTCGCTCCAGATCCAGCTGGCCGAACTGCTCGCGGCCGGTTGATTTGGGCGGTGGGCTCTGGAGGTAAGGCTCCTGCAACCACTGCTGGATCAGGGACTCACAGATGCGGCCATCGCGGGCCCAGGCCCCGCCGGCATCAAAGCGCTGCTGCCCGCCGCTGAACCGCGCCACCGCCAGATCCAGCAGAGTATTGGCCGGGCCGCAGTCCCAGCCCCGCACCGGTTGCCTGCGGTCAGGACCGCAGGCCGGGGGAAGCAGGGTCAGATTGGCGATCCCGCCGAGGTTCAGCACCGCTCGCCAGCCACCGGTGCGGCCCACCAGAGCCGCATCCGCCAGGGGCACCAGGGGGGCTCCCTGGCCGCCGAGGGCCAGGTCGGCAGCCCGGAAATCGAACACAACAGGCCGCTGCACCAGGGCTGCCAGCAGGGGGGCCTGCAGCAGCTGCCAGCTGGCTCCCCGTTGGGTCTCGCCGGGAGGGCGATGCCAGAGGGTCTGGCCATGGCAGCCCACCAGTTCGGCCTGGCCGCTGGGATCACAGGCCCGGGCGGCTGCGGCCTGGATTTCGGTGATCGCTTCGGCCAGCTCCAGCAGGGTGGCGGTGGTGAGCGGCTGCCCCTGGCCTGCGGCGATCAGCCTTGCCGCCAGGGCGTCTGGGTAGGGATGGGAGGCCCGCGCCAGCAATCGCCAGCGGGGATGGTCCGGGGGGCCCTGAAAGTCGGCCAGCACGGCATCCACCCCGTCGGCGCTGGTGCCGCTCATCAATCCCAACACCCGCATGGTTTCCTGCCCTGAGCCGAAAGGAAAACGCCCCCGGAATTCTCCCGGGGGCGGTGGCACCGGACCCGTTGCCGGGCAGGGGCCGCTGGTCTGGAACGGCCAGTCCCCGGCTCAACGGTTGGGCTGGGGGGTCATGCGCAGGTAGGGCTTGACCTCGGTGACGCCCTTGGGGAACTTGGTACGGGCCTCCTCGGTGGGGATGGAGGGCACCACCACGCAGTCGTCGCCATCGGTCCAGTTGACCGGAGTGGCCACCTGGTGGTTGTCAGTGAGCTGGAGGGAATCGATCACCCGCAGGATTTCATTGAAATTGCGTCCGGTGCTGGCCGGATAGGTGATCTGGAGGCGCAGCTTCTTATTGGGATCGATGATGAACACCGATCGCACCGTGAGGTTGTTGAGGGAATTGGGATGGATCATCCCGTAGAGGTCGCTGACCTTCTTGTCTTCGTCGGCCAGGATCGGGTAGTCGACCGCTGTCTGCTGTGTCTCGTTGATATCGCAGATCCAGCCCTTGTGGCTTTCGGCTGAGTCCACACTCAGGGCAATGGTCTTGACGTTGCGCTTCTCCCACTCGGAACGCAGTCGGGATACTTCGCCGAGTTCCGTTGTGCAGACGGGAGTGTAGTCAGCAGGGTGTGAAAACAGCACCACCCAGCTGTCGCCGGCGAAGTCGTAGAAGTTGATCGGACCCAGCTGGGAATTCTGGGTGAAGTCGGGGACGGTGTCGCCGAGTTGCAGGGCCATGGTTGGGGGATGGAACGGGACAGGGTGGACGGGGCGCCGATCGTGGCACGGCAGCCTCGACTGCTGTCGTGCCGGTGGAACGCCCGGCAAGCAAGCCGGCCCATCATGGGTGCGACGGGCACGGTCTGGGGGGGCAGCGGTCGCTGCCACTGGCCGGACCAGCAGCCGCAGCGCTGTCCCGCAGCCAGAGGGCCAGTTCGCCCTTGAGGTGGCGCAGTCCCAGGCCGGCCGTGGCGGAGACGAACAGGGCGTCGGGCTCCAGCGCCCGGGCCCGCTCCAGTTCTCCGGCCGGGCAGCGGTCGATCTGGTTCGCCACCAGTCGCCGGCGTGACCCTGCCCCCAGCTGATCCAGGATGGTGTGGACGGTCTGCCGTTGTTCAGGCCAGGCCGGATCATTCAGGTCCACCACCACCAGCAGGCCATCGGCGTCGAGGGTTTCCTCCAGGGTGGAGCGGAAGGCCTCGACCAGCGGCGGCGGCAGATCGCGGATGAACCCCACGGTGTCGGTGATCAACACCGCCTCCGGTGGCTGGGGCGGCAGCCCTGTCTCCTTGTCGCCGCCGCCCTGGGCAGGCAGCTCAAGCCGGCGGGTGGTGGGGTCGAGGGTGGCGAACAGCTGGTTGGCCACCAGCACGGCCTGGCGCCCTTGGGACCGGGTGAGGGCGTTGAGCAGGGAGCTCTTCCCCGCATTGGTGTAGCCCACCAGGGCTAGTCGGTGCTGCTGGCCGCGGCCCTGGCGTAACCGGGCCCGGTGGGCCCCCAGGTCCACGACCTGGCGTTGCAGGCGCTCGATCCGCCGGGCGATGGCGCGGCGGTCCTTCTCCAGCTGGGTTTCGCCGGGGCCCCGGGTGCCGATGCCCCCACCCTGGCGGGAGAGGCTGCGGCCCCGGCCGGTGAGCCGTGGCAGGCGGTAGCGCAGCTGGGCCAGTTCCACCTGAAGCCGGCCCGCGGCGCTGCCCGCCCGCTGGGCGAAGATGTCGAGGATCACCTCGCTGCGGTCGCTCACCGGCAGGTCGAGCAGCCGCTCGAGATTGCGCACCTGCACGGGTGTCAGCTCCCGGTCGGTGACCACCAGCTCCGCCCCCAGGCGGCGGGCTTCCAGCGCCGCTTCGGCCAGCTTGCCCTCCCCCCAGATCGTGTGGGGTGTGACCTGACTGCGGCGCTGCTCCACCACCCCGATCGGATGGCCTCCGGCACTGCGAACCAGCCCTTCCATTTCGGCAATGCGCCGCTCGCAGGCCGGCCGGGGTTCCTGGCAGAGCACCAGGAGCAGCACGCGCTCGCCCCTCCCCTGTCCACTCCGGTCGGGAGGTGGCTGGCCGGCCGGGGCCTGATCCGCAGTCCCGGCCTCTGGCGCTGGAGTGGTGGCCAGCGCGGCCAGCTCACCGCTGGCCTGGACCTGCCAGGGGTTGGCAGCGCTGCTCGGCACAAGCACGGCGGCTGGCCACTGGCCGCCCTTGCCGGGCCGGTCTGCGAACCGGAGCCAGAGATCCGGCTGCAGATCGAGCGCCACCACGCCCTCCTGCGGCCCCGGCTCCAGCGGCATGCCGCGGGGGCAGCAGCTCACCAGCCGCACGCCTCCGCTCTGGCGCCGTCGCCCACCGGGCAGCTTCTCCAGCAGCTGTCCCGATTGCTGCAACGGGCCTACCCAGAGCAGGCGGGTGAGGCCGCGGCCATCCACCACCAGGCTCAGGGGCAGCTCCAGCTCCTGGCTGGCCGCGGCCAGGCGCTGAAGGCTGATCAGATCGGCCAGAGCGTCTTCGGGGTGGCGGCGGTGGCTGAGACGCTCCAGCTGGCGGCGCTGGGCCGGGCGCAGTCCCGCCGTGCGTCCCGCCAGCAGGGCCTGCTTCATGGCCGCCGCACGCACACACAGGCCAGGCCCGCCGCCCGGGCCCCCGCCACATCCTCCGGGCTGTCACCCACGTGCCACACCTGCCGGGCCGGCAGTCCCAGGCAGCACAGGGCTTGGCGGAAGGGGGCTGGATCGGGCTTGGCGGCGCCGGCCGTGCTGGAGATCACCACCGCATCCAGCCATTGGGCCAGGCCCAGGTGTTCAAGCAGTGCAGGCAGCCGCCCATCGAAATTGCTCACCACCGCCAGTTTCAGCCCGGCTGCATGCCAGCGGCGCAGGTGTCGGGGCACGTCGTCGTAGACCCGCCAGGCTTCAGCGCGGCTGTAGTGATCAAACAGGGCCGCTGTGAGTTCAGCGGGGGGCGGCGCAGCGCCGATCCGCTGCAGCACGGCCGCGATCAGCGCTCCCCACCAGTCGGTCTCCGCCTGGCGCAGGGCCCTCCCCTCCAGGCCGGGGAAGGCCAGGGGTGGGGCCTGGCGGTAGAGCGCCGGAAACTCCCGATCGATCGCGGCGGCGTCCAGGGCCAGACCCTGGTCGGCTGCCACTGCCGCATATCCCTCGCCCACCGACTGGCGCAACCCGATCAGGGTGCCCATCGCATCGAGCAGGAGTCCCCTGGGGCGCGGCCAGGCGGGATGGTGGTTCATCCGGGCAGATTGGCCAACCAGCCGGCAGCCACCCGCAGCTGATGGCTGCGGCCCGGCAGGCGGGTGAGATAGGCCAGCTTGCGCAGCTGGAAGGCGGCGGGGCCAGCCAGGGTGAAGCCACCGCCGGTGAGGCTGGCCTCACCCCGCCCCAGGCTCATCATTTCGCCCAGATCGCGGTAGTGGAAAGGCTGCAGCGGGCCACCGCTGCGCGCCTGGAGCAGGTTGTGGGTCAGGCAGGGGGCCTGCTGGAAGGCCACCTGGGCGGTGCTGGCCAGTTCGGTCCCGTCGCTGTCGATCGGGTCGTCGACCACGCCGGCGATGTCGCCGATCGCGAACAGCCGGCGCTGCCCCTGCAGGCGCAGGGTTGGCTCACAGCACAACCGGCCCCGGCTGTCGCGGGCGGGGGCAGGGTCGATGCGGGGGGGCTCGAACCGCAGGCCTGCGGTCCAGATCACCCCTGCCACCGGCAGCCGCTCCCGGCCTCCAGCTCCCTCCAGCTCGAGGTGGTCAGCCGTCACGGCGGCCACTCTTGAGTTGGTGCGCAGGCGCACGTCCCGTCGGCACAGGGCCTGCTCCGCCTGCTCGCGGTTGAAGGCGCGGCCCTGGGGCAGCAGTCGGGGGCCCTGTTCGATCAGCTCCAGCGTGGTGCCCGAGCCGGCCAGCAGGTCAGCCAGCTTGCACACCAGTTCCACGCCACTGGCTCCAGCCCCCACCACCGCCAGCCGTTGCAGGGGGCGTGCGGCGTGGCGTAGCCGCTCCACCAGAGCCCGCAGCCGTTCGACGTCGCTGAGGGTGCGGAAGCCGAGGGCATGCTCGGCAACGCCCTGAATGCCGAATGTCTGGGTGGTGGCCCCACAGGCGATCACCAGCTGGCTGAAACGCAGCTGCCGGCCGCCTCGGGTGTGCACCGTGTGGCTGTCGGCGTCCACGCGCTCCGCCCAGTCGCGGAGCCAGGCCACCCCTTTCCCGGCCAGCAGTCGGTCGTAGCGGGGCGCCACTTCCCAGCTCCGCAGCTCTCCGCTGAGCAGCTCGTAGAGCAGCGGCAGGAACAGAAAGTGTTCGCGGGGCTCAACCAGCAGGATCGGCGGATGCTGGCGCTCTTCGGCCAGGGCCAGGGCTGTGTAGAGGCCGCCGAAGCCACCTCCGAGCACGATGACCGGCGCCTCCGCGCCCGGATCGGCGGGAGTCGCATGGGCGGGAACCGGATGGGCGGGAACGGTGTCGCTCACTGCTCGCTCGACTGCCGCATCTGCCATCCTCCGCACCCTAACCAGGGTTGCCGCTGCGGGTGATGATGGATCCCATGGCAACGGTCCAGGCTTCAACCCAGCGCACCGCTCCAGCTGCCCAGCTGCCCCGCAGCGCGGACGGACAGCCAATTGAGCTGACCTCCGCCCGCGAGCAGCTGCAGTCCTGTGAAGCGCTGGATCGCCTTGCCTGGGCTCGGGAGACCTTCGGCTCAGGATTCGCGCTCACCACCAGTTTCGGCATTCAGGCAGCGGTGCTGCTCCACATGGCGAGTCAGCTCAATACCCAGGCAGGCCACCCCTTACCGGTGATCTGGGTGGATACGGGCTACCTGCCTCCCGAGACCTACCGCTATGCGGACGACCTGAGCCGGTTGCTCAATCTGGAGCCGGTGGTCGTGCAGGCAGCGATGAGTCCTGCACGCATGGAGGCCCTGCACGGTCGTCTCTGGGAAACCGGCCGCGTGGAAGATCTTGAGCTGTACCACCGCATCCGCAAGGTGGAACCGCTGGATCGGGCCTTCCGGGAGCTGGGTGTCACTTGTTGGGCCAGTGGTGTACGCGGGAACCAGACCGACCACCGCCGCGCCATGTCGCCCCTCGACCCGGTGCGGGGGCTCTGGTCGCTGCGGCCCCTGCTGACCTGGAGCAACCGCGATATCTATTACTACATGCAGGAGCACAAACTGCCCCAGCACCCGCTATTTGAGCAGGGTTATTCCACTGTGGGCGACTGGCATTCCAGTGCTCCCGATACCGGTGATGTCAGCGGCCGCTCCACCCGCTTCGGTGGCCTGAAACAGGAGTGTGGAATCCATCTGCCGGGGCTGATGGGTGAAGGCATCTGATCCGGTTCAAACCTGCTTCCGACTGCTGGCTGTTGATCGGTAACAGCCGTTGGCACTGGGCTGAGCTGGGCCCCCACGGGCTGCACATCTGGAGCGCTCCTCCCCCATCCGCGCTCGATCGTCAGCCCGTGGCCTGGGTTGC
>JBEDAU010000024.1:0-7687 GCA_041177605.1 Cyanobacteriota bacterium
GCGGGCTGGCCCCCAGGCACCAGGCCGCCTCTTCCTGATCGTGCTCGAGGGCTTCGAGCACCGGCTCCACGCTGCGCACCACAAACGGCAGGGAGATGAACACCATGGCGATGGCCACCCCTAGCCAGGTGAACGACACCTTGATGCCGAACAGGGCCGCCAGCGGTGCGCCCAGCCAGCCATTGGTGCTGTAGATCGCCGCCAGGGCTAGGCCGGCCACGGCGGTGGGCAGGGCGAAGGGCAGATCGATCAACGAATCCAGCAGCCGCCGGCCGGGGAACGCACACCGCACCAGGGCCCAGGCGATCACGACGCCGAACACGCCGTTGGAGAGGGCGGCCAGCAGCGACAGACCAAAGCTGATGCGGTAAGTGGCCAGGGCCTCGGGGGTCGTGGCCAGCTCCCAGAACTGGGCGGGGCCCACGGCGGCAGCTTTGAGCGCCAGGGCACCGAGGGGCAGGAACAGCACCAGGGCCAGGTACAGCCAGGTGATGCGCCACGACCAGCTGAGACGCAGCCAGCTGAGACGCGGCCAGCTGAGGGACCGCCGGCGGGATGGGACGGATTGCGCCATGGACGCCGCGAGGTGAGCTGGGCGGACCGTATCACCGTTTGGCGATTTATACAACGGTACGCCGGTGGGGAAATGAGTTTATGGGTTAGGGTGCGGGCCTTGCTGCTGGTGTGGTCGTCATGGGCATCCGGGTTTCGGGCGTCTGCAAGGAGTTCGGCTCCTTCCGGGCTGTCGACAACGTCAGCCTCGATGTCGATACCGGCTCGCTGGTGGCCCTGCTCGGGCCCTCGGGTTCGGGAAAGAGCACCCTGCTGCGGCTGATCGCCGGCCTGGAGGAGGCCGATGCCGGCCGGGTCTGGATCACCGGTGAGGAGGCCACCACCCGCTCGGTGCAGGAGCGCCAGGTGGGCTTTGTGTTCCAGCACTTCGCCCTGTTCAAGCACCGCACCGTGCGCCAGAACGTGGCTTTCGGGCTGGAGCTGCGGGGCTGGAAGCACGACGCCATTCGCCGGCGCGTCGATGAACTGCTCGAGCTGGTGCAGCTGCAGGGCTTCGGCAACCGCTACCCCTCCCAGCTCTCCGGCGGCCAGCGCCAGCGCGTGGCCCTGGCCCGGGCCCTGGCGGTGCAGCCGCGGGTGCTGCTGCTGGATGAGCCCTTCAGCGCCCTCGACGCCAAGGTGCGCAAGGAACTGCGGGCCTGGCTGCGCAACCTCCACGACGAGATGCACGTCACCACCGTGATCGTGACCCACGACCAGGAGGAGGCCATGGAGGTTGCTGACCGGATCGTGGTGATGAACCAGGGCCGCATCGAGCAGATCGGCACCCCCGCCGAGATCTACGACCAGCCGGCCAGCCCCTTTGTGATGAGCTTCGTGGGGGCGGTGAATGTGCTGCCTTCCCATGTGCCCCTGGCACCCAATCCCCAGCAGCGCGGCGATCTGTTCATCCGTCCCCACGATCTGGACCTGCATCGCCATCCCCAGGCGGGCAGTGTGCCGGCGGTGCTGCGTCGTCTCACCCACCTGGGCCGCGACATTCAGGCCGAACTCACCCTGGCCAGTGGGGAGGTGGTCGTGGCCCAATTGCCACGCGAGCGCATGGATTACCGCGAACTCCAACCGGGCGATGCCCTGCACCTCACCAGCCGCGACTCCCGCACCTTCGTGCCGGACTTTGTGATCTGAGTGATCGGAGCCCCTCGGTGAATCACCGAGGGGCAGGGGGTCAGGGCATGGGGGCGGCCTGAGCTGGCATCCCCGTGGAGCGGCGGTCCGCTGGTTCCTCGGCCCCCAGCAGCTGGGTGAGCAGGGTCTGGGCCAGGCCCTGCTCCTGAACCGCGATCCCGATCCACAGATCCTGCCGATCCGAACCCATCAGCTCTCCATCGCTGCTCCACTGCAGGCACCAGGGCGGGGTGTGGATCGTCATGGCAGCTTCGGCAGCAGCAGATCGTTCTCACCCACGACCACGAGTTGTCCCTCCTGGCGAAAGCGACTGAGGAGCTTGGTCACCGTCACCCGGGTCAGACCGCAGAGATCGGCCAGGGCCCGATGGGTGAGGTTGAGCTCGCTGAGCGACAGCCGGCAGCCGTGACTGTTGACCTGCCCGAAGGACCGGCCGATCCAGTGGAGCAGAGCCAGCAGTCGCCGTTCACCGGAGCGGATTCGCTGGATGGCATGCAGCTCGGCGAGCATCTGACGCTCACGGCGCAGATGCCACCCCTGCTCGCCTGGGCCCAGCTCCATGTGCTCCACCACGACGGTGGTGAGGCATTGCAGCTCCAGGGGCTGCAGGACCGGGTCCTCTGAGCTGATCACATCGCCGGGTCCCCAGAGCCCGAGGGTGATCGACTCGCCCTCAGGATCCCAGGTGGCGGAACGCACATAGCCCTCATGCAGCCTCCAGCTCATGCCCTCGGGGAGAACGTCCTGGGGGTGGAGCGTCAGGCGCAAGGGGCGTTTCAACAGAGCAGCGGTCATGGCGTTGGCCGGTGGCGTGGCGGGTCATGGATCGGGGCAGACGGGTTCAACCGAGGCATTCGCCGACAACAGGCCATGGGGGGCAGGCAACTGCCCAGCAGTATGCGCTATTTCCTATGGGGGTACCGGTATTTTAAGGCACACGGCTTGGGCCCTGTGGGTCTCAGATGTAGAACATCGGCGCTGGCTGTCTCAGGCGGTCGCGGTCCTGCAGCAGCTGGGCCAGCGTTGTCTGCCGCAGAATCGCGCCGCGAGCTTCCTGGACGCGCTGATCGAGGGCGGCCAGCACCTGGAACTCGGCGTCCTGCCGATCGCCCTTGCGCTCTGCGCTCGCGTCTCCCTCCAGGCAGGCCTCCACGTCGGCCACGGTGATCTGTTCGGGCGGGCGGGAGAGCTGAAAGCCGCCACGGGGTCCACGGATGCTCTTCAGAAAGCCGCCTTTGCGCAGGGCGGTGAGCATCTGCTCGAGATACCGCTCCGGTATGGCGTGCCGCCGGCAGATTTCGCCTGTCTGCACCAGGGCGCCGCTGGGGTGGGCGGTGGCGAGATCGAGGAGGGCAACCAGGCCGTATTCCGTTTTGGCGCTGAATGCCACCACTACTCCTGCAAGGCCGCGGCCATTCTGGCAGACAAAGAACGGTGAGTGGGTAGGAAATTGACGCCCCGCGCCTGTGGCCTGGGGCACACCCCAGGGGCGCGGGGCGCGGATACCTTTCTGGTGTTCCCGATCGATGAACCGTGGTAACTGATTCCCTGTTCCAGCCCTTGCCCCGTCGTGCCGTTGTGTTCACCGCCGTGGCGGCGCTGCCCCTGGCGCTCTCCGTTGCCGCAGCGCTGAATACCCCGATCGTGCAGGCCCAGCAGTCCGCCAGGCCCCAGACCCTGACCGTGGTCTCCTACGCCGTGACCAAGAGCGCCTACGACCGGATCTTCAGGCTGTTCGCGGCCGACTGGAAGAAGAGGACCGGCCAGACGGTGACCTTGAAGGGCAGTTACGGCGGCTCAGGCTCCCAGACCCGCGCCGTGATCGACGGCCTGGAGGCGGATGTGGTGAGTCTGGCCATGGCCGCTGATGTGACCAAGATTCAGCAGGCCGGTCTGATCCAGCCCGGTTGGGAGCGGGAAAACCCCTCCAACTCCACACCGATCAACTCCACGGTGGCGGTGTTCGTGAGGCCGGGCAACCCCAAGAAGATCAACAGCTGGAAGGACCTCGATAACAAGGGCGTCGATGTGGTTCTGGCCAATCCCAAGACCTCCGGCGGCGCCCGGTGGAATTTCCTGGCGCTCTGGGGGGCGATCACCCGCAGTGGTGGCAGCGAGGCCCAGGCCCGCAGCTTCATCACCGGCGTCTACAAGAACGCCGATGTGTTGCCCAAGGACGCCCGGGAAGCCACCGATGCCTTCGTGAAGCGCCGTCAGGGCGACGTGCTGCTCAACTGGGAAACCGAGGCGATCCTGGCCAGGCGCAAGGGTGAGTGGACCACGCCCACCAAGCTGCTCAGCCCCAACGTGCTGACGGAGCAGCCCGTCACCGTGGTGGACAAGGTGGTGGACCGGCGCGGCACCCGCAAGGTGGCCGAAGCCTTTGTGCGGTTCCTCTACACCCCTGCAGCCCAGCAGATCTTTGCCGACAACGGCTTTCGGCCCACCACCCCGGAGGGCAAGGCCTACGCGCAGGGCAAATTCCAGAACGTGAGCTTCTTCAGGGTGGGGGATTTCGGCGGCTGGAGCGGCGTGGATCGCAAGTTTTTCGGCAAGGGCGGGGTCTGGGATCAGATCTTCGCCAGGACCCGCTGAGCCGGCAGGGCCGCAGACCCGATCAAGCCCCGGCCCCGCGTCGGGGCCCGGCTCGCCCCCCTGCACATTTGATGGATAAGCCGACCGGGTTACCGTGGTATTCTCGTTCTACTGTTGTCGACCGGCTTACGTGACAATTCGTCTTTCTGGGGTCTGCCGTTCCGGGTTCTCTCGCTCTGCTGTCTCTCGCTCAGTTGTTTCTCGGTCTGCTGTGTTTCGGCCTCTGGCCAGCGCCGCGCTGCTGGCTCTGGGCAGCGCGGCGTTGCTGGTGGCCTGCGCCCCAGCCAGGGGCCCATCCGCCGCTGGTGCGGGCGAGCCGCAGGAGTTGCTGGTGGTCAGCTACGCCGTGACCAAGGGCGCCTATGACCGGATCCTTCCCCGCTTCGCGGCCGACTGGAAAGCCAGAACGGGCCAGGAGCTCAGGATCCGCACCAGCTACGGCGGGTCCGGCACCCAGACCCGGGCGATCATCGACGGGTTGGCGGCCGATGTCGCCACCCTGGCCCTGTCGGCCGACCTGCTCAAGCTGCAGCAGGCCGGCCTGATTCAGCCCGGCTGGGAGCGGGAGCTGCCCAATGGCAGCATCATCACCAACTCGGCCGTGGCGTTCCTGACCCGGCCCGGCAATCCCAGGGGCATCCGCAGCTGGAGCGACCTGGTCAAGCCGGGGGTCACGGTGGTGACAGCCAACCCCAAGACTTCCGGCGGCGCCCGCTGGAACTTCCTCGGCCTCTGGGGATCGATCAGCCAGACCGGCGGCAGCCAGCAGCAGGCCGAGGCCTACGTCACGCGCGTCTACCGGAATGTCGAGAACCTCCCCAAGGACGCCCGTGAGGCCTCTGATGTGTTCCTCAAGCGCGACCAGGGTGACGTGTTGCTGAACTACGAGAACGAAGCGATCCTGGCCACTCGCACCGGTGATCTCAAGGCGCCGTTTGTGGTGCCGGAGCTCAACATCCGCATCGAGGGCCCCGTCGCCGTGGTGGACCGGGTGGTGGATCGCAAGGGCACCCGCAAGGCCGCTGAGGCGCTGGCTGCCTATCTGTTCTCGGAGGAGGCCCAGCAGGTCTTCGCCGAGGAGGGCTTCCGGCCCACCAATCCCACGGTCTGGCAGCGGGTGAAGAGCCGTTTCGCCCCGGTGAAGCGATTCTTTTCCGTGCAGGAGTTCGGCGGCTGGGAGGCCGTGAACACCACCTTCTTCGACAACGGCGGCCTCTGGGATCGCCTGTTTGCCCAGTCGCGCTGAATCCCGGATGTGTGAACTGCTGGCCCTCAACGCCAACACGCCCACCGACATGGCGTTCTCCTTTCGCGGCCTCCGTCGCCGCGGTGGGGCCAGCGGCGAGCATGCCGATGGCTGGGGGCTGGCCAGCTTCACCCCCGATGGCTCGGGCCTCACCCTGATCCGGGAGGACGCACCGGCCGCCTTCTCGCGGCTGGCGGATCAGCTGGCTGAGCGCTCCCCCCAGGCGCTGGTGTCGATTGCTCACATCCGCAAGGCCACCCAGGGGCAGGTGGCGCTGGAAAACTGCCATCCCTTTGCCCGCAGCTGGCAGGGTCAGACCTGGGTGTTCGCCCACAACGGCAACCTGGCGGGAGCCATTCCCCATGGCGATCGCCACCGGCCCTTCGGCTCCACCGACAGCGAAGCCGCCTTCTGCTGGATCCTCGATCAACTCGATGGGGCCGGGCTCGACGCCACTGATCCGCACGCTCTCGCCGCGCTGCTGCACCGCTGCGCCACGGAACTGGCCCAGCGGGGCACCTTCAATGCCCTGATCAGCAATGGTCAGTGGCTGTTTGCCACCGCCACCAGCCGCCTGCACTGGCTGACCCGCCGGGCTCCCTTCCGCACCGCCACCCTGGTGGATCCACCGGTCCAGGTGGATTTCGCCAGGCTGACCACCGCCAGGGATGTGGTGACGATCCTCAGCACCGAGCCGCTCACCACCGATGAGCACTGGCACGCCATCGCGCCGGGCACCTCGATGCTGTGGGGCAACGGCGCGCTCCTCTGCCAGCACAACCCATGACGCCACCGGTGGCCCCGGCAACCCCCCACACCCACGCCAACGCCCTCAGCCTCAGGGAGGCCTCGCGCTTCTGGTTCCGGCTCGGCTGGGTGAGCTTCGGCGGGCCGGCGGGGCAGATCTCCCTGCTGCACCGGGAGCTGGTCGAGCGGCGCCGTTGGCTGTCGGAGCGGCGCTACCTGCATGCCCTCAACTACTGCATGCTGCTGCCCGGCCCCGAGGCCACCCAGCTGGCCACCTACCTGGGCTGGCTCCTGCACGGCGTGCCTGGTGGGCTGATCGCCGGGGGGCTGTTCCTGATCCCCTCGGTGCTGGTGCTCACGGCCCTGGCCAGTGTCTATGCGCTCTGGGGGCAGCTGCCGCTGCTGGCCTCGGTGTTCGCCGTGCTCAAGCCGGCGGTGCTGGCGATCGTGCTGGTGGCCGCCTGGCGCATCGGTCGCCGCACTCTGCGCACACCGCTGCAGGTGGCCCTGGCGATCGGTGGCTTTGCGGCCCTGGCGGTGCTCGATCTGCCCTACCCGCTGGTGGTGATCGGTGCCGGGCTGATCGGCCTGGCCGCCGGCCGCTGGCGACCGGCGCTGCTGGCCGCTGGCCCTTCCCATGGCCCCGCCTCCCCCAGCCGATCGGTCCGGGATCCAGCCGCCCCGGCGCCGGCCCTGCACGACGACCACACCCCCACGCCCGAGCACGCCCGCTGCTCGCGCCGGCGCCTGGCCCTCACCCTGCTGATCTGGGCCATGGCCCTGCTGCTGCCGCTGGCGGCCCTGGTGCTCGCCGGCGGCTGGGGCGGTCCCCTGGCGCTGATGGCCCGCTTCTTCAGCCGCGTCGCCCTGCTCAGCTTCGGCGGTGCCTATGCCGTGCTGCCCTACGTGGCCCAGGGAGCGGTGGAGCAGTTCGGCTGGCTCTCGGCCAGCCAGATGCTCGATGGCCTGGCCCTCGGGGAAACCACCCCGGGGCCGCTGATCATGGTGGTGGCCTTCGTGGGCTTCATGGGCGGCTGGAACCAGGCGCTGGCCGCCGGCGCCAGCCCCTGGCCCCTGGCCCTGGCGGCGGTGGCGGTCACGGTGTGGTTCACCTGCCTGCCCTCCTTCGGCTTCATCCTGGCCGGGGCTCCCCTGGTGGAGGCCTCGCGGCGCGACCTGCGCTTCGGGGCGCCGCTCAGCGCCATCACCGCCGTGGTGGTGGGGGTGATCGCCAGCCTGGCCCTGTTCTTCGCCGGCCCGGTGCTGTGGCCCGGCGGCAGCTTCAACCCCTGGGCTGTCCTGGTGGTGGCGGCCGCCCTGGCGGTGCAACTGCGCCTGCGCTGGAGCGTGCTGCAGGTGATCGCGGCCGCTGCGCTGCTCGGGGCTGGCCTGGCCGCC